>JBDTYW010000278.1:0-3838 GCA_040005445.1 Candidatus Eiseniibacteriota bacterium | reverse complement strand
TGCTGCGGACCCGGCCCGGCGGGGTCCGGGCGTGGGGCCGGGCGGCGCGGCTGGGCCACGCGCGGGAGAGCGGCTCAAGCCGTAATCATCGTAAGAGATGCGGATCGCGGCCGGGCGCGCGCCGGCGCCGAAGTGCGTCCGCTTGCGCGACGGTGCGTGCCGAATTGGAGACGGTTCGTCCCGGGAGACGCTAAGTCTCCGGGGCGCGGCGATCAGGGTTGGACGGGGATCGTGTGCAACTCGCTGAAGTACTCTTCGCCCTCGCGGGTCTCGAGCTCGACGTAGTAGGTCACGCTCTTCGCCGCACCGAGGCGATCGACCGGGAAGTCGAACACGCCCTGGCCGGAGCCCGAGCCGGCGGTCCACGCCACCGGCAGGCGGACGAATGCCCCCCCGTCGGTCCGCAGGAAGACCGAGGCCTGGCGAACCGGCAGCGGCAGGTCGGCGGCGAGACGAATGGCGAGCCGCGGCGGAGCGGAGCGCGAGACGCGGGCCGGAGGGTCGAACGCGACCATCGGGTCGGCCGGGCGCCCGAACTCGGCACTCGCGAAGAAGCGACCGCCCGGCTGCACGTCGATCAGGTGGATCGAGGGCGCGCCGGCGGCACGCGCGATCCGGACCGAATGCGGACCGGGCGACAGCTTGAGGTCGAGCGGGGTCGCGCCCGCATGCTGCCCGTCGACGAACACCGGGACGCCGTCCATGTCCTGCACGCCGTCGGAGGACACGAGCTGCGCGCGCGCGGTCACGAGTCCGTAGTTGGGCACCTTGACCGGGTCCGCGCTCACCCGCGCCGACTGTCCCGCGCGCACCTGCACCTCTTCCTCCCACGCCCGAACGCCGGGCGCCGTGAAGCCCAATCGATGCCGCCCCACCGGGACGGCATCCCGCCACAGCGGGGTGTGGCCGAGCGCGACGCCATCGAGCATCACGGCGAGGCGCACGGTGCTGTCGGAACTCGCAATGCCGAGGGATCCGCTCCATGCGAAGTCGCGGCGCACGACGCTGCCCCGCACGCCGTCCACGGTGAAGCCGGCGCTCGCGTACTCGCCGTACCCGACGTCGACGCGGTGCTCCCCGGGAGCGAGCGCGAGCGCGAGCGGCGTGCGGCCCGGCTGTGGCTGGCCGTCGACGCGCACCCGCGCGCCCGCCGGCGAAGTCGTCATCTCGAGCGTGTAGTGCCCCACCACGAGCGCGGTCAGCGGCTTGCGCGCGAAGAATCCCGCCACGCCGAGTATCGCTGCGAGCAGCCCGAGGCCCGCGCCCACGAGCAGCGCGCGCGGGGCCGCCGGCAGGCGCAGCTTCGCCCACGGTTTCGGCGCGGCCCGCAGCAGCGGTGCGGGCCGGGGCGCGGGAGCCACACGAGGCGAGCGCTCGACGCGCGCGACGGACGCGACGCGCGGCACGGGCGCATGCACGGGCGCCGGCACGGGCGCGGGCGGCACGACGCGGAGCGCCGGCGCGGCAGCTTCGCGCTTGCGACGACGGCGGCGGGCCTGGCGACTCGCCGACCCTCCCTCGTCGCGCGCCGGCGCGGACTCTGCCTGCGCGCGCGCGGCCGCAGCGAACGCATCGGCCTCGGTCGCGGGCGGCAGCGCCGCGAGGCTCGGCCGATAATGCGCGTGCAGCACACCCGCCGGGTTCGCCACGTCGAGGCGCCAGACCTCGCCGGCGCCGAGCTCGCTCCACGCGAGCGGCGAGCCGCCCTCCCATTCGTGCCAGCGCCAGCGCGCGGGCGCGCCCGTCATCTGCTCGAGTGTGACCTCGATCCCGGAATGGATCGCCCAAACCCGGCCGCCGAGGGACAGCAGCCCGGCGAACTCCGAGGGCGGCTCCCACAGCTGGTCGCGCAGGAACTGCAGCCCGGCGAGCGCGTGCTGGACCTCGAGAGGGAGCCCGGACGCCGGGGGCGAAATCACGCCGCCCGGCAGCGAAAGGGCTGCGTGTTCGAGATCCTTCAGGGCTTCGAGGATGGGCTGCGGATCGAGCCCGGGGGCATCGTCGGCCGCCAGCACCCAGAGGTGGAGGAATTCCGACCGGTAGCCGACCACACCCTGACCCGCCCGGCCGCTGAGGGCCAAACGGTCGGAGTGTGACCGGGATGCATTCATCCCGCCCGCTCGGGGAAGCGGCGTATCACCTGAGAATCTAGCCGAATGGGTCACGACAACTCCTTGATCGCATTACGCTTGAGTCTGGCGTACCCCCACGTCGGATGGGTCCGCGGCATGGATCGTGCAGTTCTCCGGCGCGGCAGCGAAACCGCCGGACCGTCCAGGCGGAAATTGCCGGGTCCGCCCCTCGGGGTGGCCTCCTTGCAAATCGCAAGCCGGACCCTTAAGGTCCACGAGTGTTTTCGCCGCCTTCGGACGACGAGGTGGCAACGGGGAGGATCCGAATGATGGGAAGGACCCGCAACACCCCGGCGATCGTGTGGCTCGCGCTCGCCGGTCTGCTGCTGGCTCCGGGCGCCCCTGCGGGGGCCGCGACCAAGACCACCTCCCGGACTCACAAGAAGAACGCGTCCTCGTCCTCCCGCGCCACGAAGCCGGCGCCCCGCGACGCCGGGCCCGCCGACTTCACCGCCGGCCGCCTGATGCTCGATGCTCAGGACGCCTACTCCCGCGCCCATTCCCAGTATTCGAGCAAGCATTACGACGACGCCGTGCAGACGCTCGAACCCGCGATCCGCCAGCTTGGCGACGCGATGGCGGACGCGCGCGACCCGCGCATCCGCAACGCCGCCTCAGACCTGTTCAAGCGCTGCGGCAGCCTCCGCCTCGCCGCGGTCAAGAAGCGCGACGACGCTCTCGGCCTGCCGCCCGCCGGCGAACTCGCCCGGTCCTCGTCCGGCAAGAACACCGCAGCCGACTCGGTGATGGCGATGGCCTCGGCCCCGCCCCCCGCCGCCGCTCCGGAGATCCCGCTGCCCGCGGGCGACGAGCCCGACGATGCGATGCTCGGCCAGGCCGCGCTCGACGACGACGACCCGAACACGATCCAGCTCGAGTCGCACCCCATGGTCGACAAGTGGCTCGACTACTTCACGGGCCGCGGACGCCCCACGTTCGAGCGCTGGCTCGCGCGCTCGGGCCTCTACATGGACTCGATGAAGAAGACGTTGGAGAAGGAGGGCGTCCCGACGGACCTCGTACACCTGGTGTTCGTCGAGAGCGGCTTCAATCCGCAGGCGCGCTCATACGCGTCCGCCGTCGGGCCGTGGCAGTTCATCCGCGGCACGGCGAAGATCTTCGGCCTCCAGGTCAATTCTTGGGTGGACGAGCGGAAGGATCCGGAAGCCTCGACGATCGCCGCCGCGCGATACCTGAAGCACCTCTATGGCCTGTTCAACTCGTGGCCGCTCGCGCTCGCCTCGTACAACGCGGGCGAGGGCGCGGTGATCGACGCGGTGCGCCGCCAGGGCACGAAGGACTTCTGGTCCCTGCGCCTGCCGCAGCAGACCAAGGACTACGTGCCCAAGTTCATGGCCGTGCTCGCGATTTCGCGCGATCCGGCACGCTACGGCTTCGACGGGGTCGATGTCTCGGACCCGCTGGCGTTCGACGAGGTCACGATCCCCGGCCCGGTGGACCTGCGCGCGCTCGCCACGGGGTGCGGCACGAACGTCGAGGAGATCCGGCGCTTGAACCCGATGTTCCTCCGCAACGCCGCACCGGCGAAGGACGACATGGTCACGCTGCGCGTCCCCGACGGCTCGGGCGAGAAGCTGATGTCGAATCTCGCGGGCGGCACGCTGTCGCTGCCCAAGGTCGACACCCCGGACGACCCGGCCGTGCTGCGGCACAAGGTGCGCCGCGGCGAGAGCCTCAAGTCGCTC
>JBDTYW010000277.1:0-3844 GCA_040005445.1 Candidatus Eiseniibacteriota bacterium | reverse complement strand
GCCGGCGAGATCATTGAGTTGCTGCGACTGGTCCTCGAGCCTGGATTCGAGCTGCTCGATGCGACCGATCAACTCCTCCGAGCTGGTCTGCGTCCCGGCTCTCAACGAGCGCATGGTCTGCTCGTGCGAAGTAACCTGCGCGCGCGTCTCGGCGAGCTCGGCGCGCGTGCGCGCCTGCTCGGCCGCGAGCGAATCCGCGCGCTCGCTCAGCACCGCCAGCGACAGGTCGAGGCGCTTGAAGCGCTTCGCATAGCAACCGGGGAGCAGGGCGATCGCCGCCACCAGCACGAGCGCGCCCCATCCCCCGAGACGAAGACCCGACTGCGGAGTCCTGTGCACGGCCGTCTCCTAGCGAACCACGAAGTGCGCGCGGCGATTCTGCGACCAGGCGCTCTCATCGCTGCCGGTGGCGAACGGACGCTCCTCGCCGTAGGAGATCGTCTGGACGCGACTCGCCGAGATGCCGAACCGGACCAGGTAGTCCTTTGCCGACTGGGCGCGACGGTCGCCGAGCGCGAGGTTGTACTCGACGGTGCCGCGCTCGTCGCAGTGGCCCTCGATCGTGACCTGCTCGTTCGCGTTGTCGCTCAGGAGCTTCGCATCGGCGTCGAGCGTCGCCTGCGCGGCGGACGAGAGCTGCGCCGAGTCGTAGTCGTAGAACACGTCGGTGAGCTTGTCCTGGAGCGTCTTGACCGGCTCTTCGGAAGCGGACGGCGGCGGCGCGGGCGCCGGCGCGGCGGGCGCTTCGGGCGCAGGCGGCGGAGCCGCCTCGGCGATCACCTTCTTCTTGGCGCAACCGCTGAGCAACGCCAGCGCGAGCAGGGGCATGCAGATCAGCGCAAATCGGGAGCTTCGGATCATCGGGTACCTCCTCTTGGGATTGGGAAACGCATGGACTCGAGGTCGTTTCGCTTCACCGGGCCGCCGCGGGACGCGGGGACCAGGCCGGGTTGGCGACCGTGCCCGGGACTTCGATCCGGCGCACGATCGTACCTCTCAGATCGCTGATGTAAAGCCCGCGACCGCCACCGCGATTCGAGCTGAACACCAGCAAGCGGCCGTCCGGCGACCAGTGCGGGTTCTCGTTCTGCCCGCCGGTGGCGATGGCCCGGGGATTCGAGCCGTCGGCATTCGCGGTGTAGACGTCGAACCCACCGCCCGTCCGAATCACGAACGCGATCTTATCCCCTTTCGGCGACCAGGCGGGCGAGTCTGTGTAGGAAAATCCGGACACCAGCCGACGCGCGTTGCCGCCGTCGCGATCCATGACATAGACCTGCGCCGACCCGCCACGGTCGGACGTGAATGCGATCCGTTGCCCCGTTGGCGACCACGCCGGCGAGGTGTCGATGCCCCGGTTCACGGTCAGGCGCCGCGGGCCGCCACCGTCGGCGTTCGCGACGTAGATCTCACTGTTGCCGTCCTTGTTGGAAACATAGGCGATCGCACCATCGGGCGCGACCGCCGGAGCGATGTTGAGCGTGCCGCCATGCGAAGCCTGGCGGGCCGCTCCCCCGTTGAGGGGAACCGCGTAAAGATTCCACGCCGCGCCGCGCAGCGCCGAGAACACGACCTCCTGCCCCGAGGGCGTCCACGCCGGGGACGTCAGCGGCGACTTGAACGCGGTCAACGGCCGCGGCCCGAAGCCGTCAATGTCGACCACGTGCAACTCGGACGAGCGCGTTCCCTTCTGGACGTACGCGATGCGCGTCTGCGCGACGCCGGCCTCGCCCGTCAGGTGCAGCGCGACTTCGTCGGCAAAGCGGTGCACCAGGCGCCTCAGGTCCGTGACCGGGCCGCGGTAGTCCGTGCGCGCGATCAGCCGGCGGGCCGGGAAGTCATTGATCTCACCGGTGAGGACAAGCGTGCCGCCCGAGACCGTGAGCTTGCCGCCGACCACCGCCTGCGCGTCGGCTGGGAGCGAGCCCGTGTTCTCCCACGCCTTCGCCACGTCGAACAGGCCGGAGCCCGCCAGGTCGTTTGCGAGGATCGGGTCGGCTTGCACGGACAGGACGCGCGCCGCGGTGCGATCGCCCGCCGCCGTGAGCGACTCGAGCACGAGCCCGATCCGCTTCTGGGTGTCGGTCGAGAGGTCGATGCGCACTTCGTCCTGCGCCGGCGCCTCGGCGCGCGCGCCCCAGAGGGCGAGCGCGCAGAGCGCGAACAGCAGGGACGCGGTCCATCGGCGCATGTCAGCGGTCCGTGTACTGGAACCCAAAGTGAACCCCCAGGGAGCTTCCGCCGTAGCCCGCCGGCAGCGGCGGCAACGGACTCGAGATGTTGACCGCGCGTACGGCCGACTGGTCGAAGAACGTCACGCCCGAGGCGTCCTCGAGCTTCACGTCCGAGAGCCGGCCGAGCCGGTCGATCTTGAAGAACACGGTGCAGCGCACCGGCTCCCCCTGCGTCACCAGCCCCGCCGGGGCGCCCCAGTTCCGGCCGATCTGGTTGCGCACCTGCAGTAGGTAATACGTGAACTCGAAATCGCTCACGTCCACCGACACATCGCCCGAAAGGCCGGGCAGCCCGAGCGCGGCCGTGGGCGTCTTCACGCCTTCCGGCAGGCCGGGCGCGGGGCGATTCGGCACCGGCCGCTTTGCGTCCGGCGGCCGGATCGCGTTCTTCTCCGGCGGCGCCTCGTCGATGCGCCGCTTCGTGTCCGGCGCCTCGTCCTTCGGTGCGGGCGTCTCGACGCGCGCGCCGCGGGCCGGCCGGAACGCGCCCGGCGGCAGGTTCACGAGCGCAACCTGGATCACCCTGGGCGGCGCCTTGATCCGCCCCGGGGCCACGAAGAAGAACAACGCCCAGATCGCCAGCACGTGGCCGACGGTCGAGCTGAGGAGCGCGCTGCGCGACATGCTCGCCTAGCGGCGCGGGCGTTCGTCGGGTTCGGTGACCAACCCGAGGTTGGTCACGCCCGCCGCACGCACGCGTCCGATGACCTCGGCCACGACGCCGTAGGGCACGCGCTGGTCGGCGCGCAGGTACACGGGGCGTGACGCCGCCCCGCGAGCCTCGAGCGCCTTCGACAGGTCCCCGATCTTGACCGGCGTCTTGTCGAGGACGATCGCCCCGCCCGGGTCGATCGTGAGCGAGAGGCCCTCCCGCATGTCGAGCCCCTGCGCCGAAACCTTCGGTAACTGGATGTCGAGCCCGCCCTGCAGGAACGGGGCGGTCACCATGAAGATGATCAGGAGCACGAGCACGACGTCGACCAACGGAGTCACGTTGATCTCCGCGATCGGTCCTCGCCGGGGCTCGCGCCCGGACGAGAAGCTCATCGAGCGGCGCCCTCGAGCGGGGCGGTGGCACGGTCGGCGCCCGGCCGGCGATCGTGTCGGCCTTCGCGCAGCGCGCGGTCGGCGAACTCCGAGACGAAGTTCTCGGCGTCGTTGCCGATCGTGCGCAACCGGACCGTCAGCTGGTTGAAGCCGACGACCGCGGGGATCGCCGCCGCCAGGCCCGCAACGGTGGCGATCAGCGCCTCGGCGATGCCCGGCGCCACCACGATCAGGCTGGCGGAACCCTGGACGCCGATATTCAGGAAGGAACTCATGACGCCCCACACCGTGCCCATCAGGCCGATGAACGGGCTGACCGACCCGACGGTCGCGAGGAACCCGACGTGGCGCTCGAGTCGGTCCAGCTCGTCACCCCGCGCGCGCTCCATCGCGCGACCGGCCAGCGCCACGGATTCGGCCGACAGGTCCGCGGATTCGCCCCGCGGGAGGAGCGCCTCGAGACCCACGAGCGCCAGGCGACCCTGCAGCGAGCCGGGATGCTGCGAGGCGATCAGGCGGACCTCGCCGAGCGCGGTGGCGGCGAGGAACGCGCCGTGAAACGC
>JBDTYW010000276.1:0-3855 GCA_040005445.1 Candidatus Eiseniibacteriota bacterium | reverse complement strand
TCGGACCTGTTCGCGGCGAGCCTGTTCAAGGAGCGCGTTGAGGAGCAGCTCAACGAGGCGATCGAGCGCGGCAAGCAACTGCACGGCCCGGGCCGCAAGAAGGCGGCGCGCGGCAAGGGCACGATCGCGTCCCCGACCGCCGAGGGCTCGGACGCCGAGGCCAAGCCGGAGGGCGTCTCGAAGAAGAACGCCGCCGAGTGGATGAAGCTCTTCGGCGAGCAGCAGCACGACGCCGAGGAGGAGGACTTCTAGGCCGGAGTCTTCTCCTTCGCGCGTCCCATGCGGCCGTTCCCCGTCGAGGAGCGGCCGTTGCCATTCGCCCCGGACAGCTTCTTGTATGCGACGTTCGCCGGCTCGGGCAGGGGCTTCTTCGCGAACAGCGCGGCGAGCGGGTTCACGGGCGGCTCCGGCATCTCGAAACGCACCTGCTCGACCGGCGGGGCGGGCATTGCACCACGCTTCGGGGGCGAAGGGATCGCGGGCGCATGCGCGGCGTCGAACCACGCGCGGTATCGGCGGTGGTGCGCCGGGCGCTTGACCTCGAGCCAGCGCACGAGGTCGTTGCCGTCGCCGAAGCGCGCGACCACGTCCGACAGCTCGCCCCGGCGCTCGCACGAGCGCGCGTCGTACTCTTTGCAGAGCACGGGGTGCATGCCGTGGACCATGCACTCGCCGCGGGCGCCGAGCTTCTCGCACACGGTCTCGAACTGCACGTACCACTTGTTGCCCTTCTCGACGTACATCCAGATGCTCTTGTGATAGAGCAGCCAGACGTACTGGTCGTACATCCAGGGCGTGTCGGGGGCGTCGACCTCGACGGCGACGTAGGTGCAGCAGCGCTGGCAGCCGCTGCACAGCGTCATGCACTGGGCGCCTGAGAGCGGGCCGGTTTCGGGAATGGTCTCGAGGGTGAGCGGAATCGCGGGTGGTGCGGGCTTTCGGGTCATGTCGGTAGTTTCCACAGCCGGCGAAGCACGACAAGAAAAATCCCCGGAGATTGCTCTCCGGGGATCGAGTCCTGCCGAATCGGACGGGCTACGGTTGCGCCGCGATCGCCGGCGCGCCGACGACGAACGGGATGCCCCACGCCTTCGAGTCGTAGGGGCCGTTGTCTTCGAACAGCGTGCCGTGCGACAGCGCATTGACCGCGATGTGCCGAAGGCCGCCGTCGGCCGGGGCGAGGAAGCGGCCCTCGAACTCACCGGGGTTGGCGCCCGGCCGCATCCGCATGCGGCCCCAGCGCGCGTACAGCACGACCACGTCGGTCGGGTCGCCGGTCACCGCGGTCACGTGGACCGGCGCGCCGGGCGGGATCCGGGTCAGGTCGGGCCGACGCACCAGCGCAAGCGGATCGGTGACCGTCACGTCCACGTCGCCTGACTGCAGCCGCACGCTCTGGATCGCGCGCGTCCCGCCGTCGGAGCTGATCTCGACGCCCGAGGTCGCGACCAGGCGCCACGGCGACCAGCCGTCGCGGAAGCCATCCGCGCGGTCTTCGGCCTCGTCGGTCGGATCCGTGTCGTTCATCTTCCGGCGCGCGAACACCGCGTCGCGCGCCGCCGCGTCGGCCAGCGGCTTCTTGATCCACGAGCGCTCGGTGATCTGCCCGTCGATCGTGTCCGGGCGAGTGACGACGTTGAACGTGCCCGTGAGGCGGTCCGTGATGTGTACCCGCGCGAGAACGGTCATGGAATCGGGCCGCTCGAACTGGACGTCGATGTGGCGGTCGTGCGTGCGGATCTGCCGGAACCAGAACGCCGGCGTGATCGCCGCGTCGGTCTGGGCGCCGCCCTGGACGAGGGCGAACGACGGATCGGTCATGTCGGACTTGGCGCCGCCGCCGTCGTCGTAGGTCGTGGTCTCGAACTCGTCGGGCATGGCCTGGGTCTGGCTTTGAACCCCGGCCGGGGATGCGTACTGTGCCGCGGGATCGTTCAGCGAGTTGGCGGTCGGGCTTTGCTGGCCACAACCCGCCAGCACGAGCAGGCCGGCCAGGGGGGCAAGCAGCGCGATGGAATGCTTCATGGTCTCGAACCCTCGATTCGGAATGAGTATTGCCGCGCCCGCCCCAGGGGGTGCGGCGTGAACCTGCCCGCTTGCGTTCGGGGTCGTCCTGCCCCGAGCGCTACGGCGGCCGGCAGCGTGCCTAAGGAGCAACCGACATGCCAGCGAAGCGGTCGCCGGGTTCGACCGTCCTGCGGGCGCACAGGTCCATGGGGCATCGGGGGTTGAGTCCCGGCGCCCCCGCGGGGCGCCGCGCGTCGGGCGGAACGGCGGGCGGTGACGGGCCGCCCGGCCGCGGCCGACTGTCCCCATGGGTGCATCGGCTTGGCCGCGGGCGCACACGCCGGGGCAAAGCCGAAGGGGCCCCGATCCCTCGGGGCCCCGGTCCGGCGTGCTCGAACGAAGGGTTACCGGACGGTCACCGAGCGGTCGAGGCTCACGTTGACGGTTGCGCCGGCCTTGACGACCGGGTCCGGTCCGCGCGTGGCGAGCGCCGCGCCGGTACCGGCCGCCGCGCCGATGGCCGCGCCGGTGCCGGCCTTTCCGCCGAGGATCTTGCCGAGGATCGCGCCCGCCGCCGCGCCGCCGACGATCTTGGTTGCATCGCCCGCAGTGCCCGACTTGCCCTCGATCGCGGGGCCCATGGTGTCGATGGCGTAGGTCCGCCCGTTCGCCGAGATCGAATCGTACGAGAGCACCATCCTGCCGCGGCCCGAGGTCTTGCCGGGGCGCTCGGCCTCGGCCACGTGGCCGCTCACCGTCGAGCCGGCGGGGAAGACGACCTTGCCGTCGACCACGACGTCGTGCGCCAGCGTCGCGTTGAACGTGTCGCCGACGACCTTGTCCTTGGTGCTGACCTCGGTGTCCATCGTCATCGCGAGCGCGGTGCCGGCGGGGACCACCGTGCCGGTCGGTTCGGGCGCCGGCCTGGGCGTGGGCCGGGGCCTCGGGGTCGTCCGCGGCGGGGGCGAGGCCTTCGGGGGCGTCGTCGTCGTCGTCGTGGTCGTGGTGCTGTACGTGCCCTCAGGCGCGGGCGAGGCCTCGTTCGGCAAGTCGCCGAGGGAGAGTGTCGAGTCGGTCGAGGTGCCGATCGGCTCTTCCTTCTTGGCACAGCCGGTCAGTACGAGCGCGCCGGCGAGGCCGAGTACGGCCAGCGGGGCGATGAGTCTTCTCATGGAGTCCTCCTTGTGGGTGCCGCGAGCCGCGCGGGGTGCGGTCTCGATTCCTTGCGCGGTCGATGGCGACCGACCCCCGCAGTATAGGGAGGGGGGGCCGGGGGTACAATCGCGCCTTTTCCCTAGGGTTTTCTTGGTTTCGCCCGCGGAAGCCGCGCGTCCGCATCGCGTTCCGGGCACGCGTTGGGGTAGACTTGTGCGCGCATGCAACCTTGACCGGAGGAACCCTTGCGCCTGGCCCCGATTCGCTCGCTCCCGCTGTCGATCCTGCTGCTGCTGCTCGCCACCCCCGGCGTCCGTGCCGCCGGTCTCCCGGTCGAACTGCCCGCCGACGAGGTGCTCCGCCTCAGCGAGGAGTCCCGCACCGTCGGCGCCGACGCGAAGCTGGCGCTCGGGAGCCGCCCCTTCGCGGTCCAGAAGGACTCGACCCACTCGTACGACGCGCTCCACTACCGGCTCGACGTCCGGATCGCCCGCCAGTTGCGCTACGTCGAGGGCACGGTGACGACGACGCTGTCGGTACGCGATGCCGGACTGTCCGTCATCGATTTTGACGCGATCGGCATGTCGTTCACCGGCGTGCGCGTCAACGGCAACCCGCGGACGACGTGGACCTACGCGGCCGGCAAGCTCAACGTGCCGATCTGCGAGGGCGCCGATTGCCCGCCCCACGCCC
>JBDTYW010000275.1:0-3873 GCA_040005445.1 Candidatus Eiseniibacteriota bacterium | reverse complement strand
GCGCCTCATCGCACGCCCGCCATCAGGTCCTGCTGCAGCATGTCGCGCATGAGCAGCGCGTTGCGCGCCGCCTGCCCGGCGTGGCAGTTGTTGAAGAACACATAGACCTTGCTGGCCTTCTCGGCGAGCTCCCGGATCTTCCGCACCCACTCCTCGAGTTCCTGCGGGGAATAGTCGTAGTCGTAGCGATCTCCGCCCCCGCGCCCCCACCAATTGTCGCGGTTGCGGCCGTGGAATCGTACGTATCCGATGTCGCCGGTCCGTCGGGCGACCGGCGGGACGAGCCCGTTGAGCGCGGGTTCATCCACCGAACAATAGCCCATGCCCCGATCCTCGAGGTACCGAAACACCTCGTCCCTTAGCCACGAGGCGTGGCGGAATTCGACGAACAGCGGCCGCAGGGACGCCAGTTCGGCGGCCAGCAGGTCGAGCCGCTTGCGCGCGCCCTGCGTCGGCCGGAACGCCCACGGAAATTGCAGCAAGACCCCCCGGAACTTGCCGGAGTCGACGAGCGGCGCGACGCAGGCGCGGAACGCCTCGAAGGCTTCGGGATCGGGCGCTAGCTTCTCGTGCGTCATGCCCTGGTGCGCCTTGACGAGGAATTCGAAACTCGCCGGGGTGCGCGCATCGAGGCTTGCCATGGTGGAAGGCGGCGGAATGCGATAGTAGGTCGAATTGATCTCGACCGCGGTGAAGCGATCGGCATAGAGCTCGAGCATGCCCGCGCGCCGCGTGCCCGGCGGATAGAACGGACCCACCCAGTCGTCGAACGAGAAGCCCGACGTGCCGAGCACGATCTCGGGGGCGGACGACATGCCGCCCGTTCAGCGCAACGCGGCCGCGCGCAGCAGCGCGCGCTCGCCGGCGAGGTCGCGCACGCGATCGACCTGCCGGGTCAGGTCCCGCGCCCGCCGGTCGCGCTCGAAGATCGACGGCTGCTCAACGCCACCCGGCTTGACCAGGCCGGCCACGGTCACCCCGAGCAGGCGCACCGCGCGGCGATCCCGGTTCTCGCGGAACAACCGGCGCACCACCGCCTGGATCACCATCTCGTCGTCCGTGAACTCGGAGAGCGCGCGCTGGCGCAGCACGGTCTCGTAGTCGGCGTAGCGCAGCTTGAGCACGACGACGCGGCCCTGGTAGCCCTCCTTGCGCATGCGGCGGGCGACCTGGTCGGAGAGGCGCACCAACAGTCCTTCGAGCACATCGGCATCCCCGAGGTCGGTGAGCAGCGTGAACTCGTGGCCCATGCTCTTGGCATCCACGCCCTCATAATAGGGGATGACCGGGCTCGGGTCTTCGCCCCAGGCGGCGACCTTCATGCGCGGTCCGTTGACGCCGAACGCCCCGGCCAGCCGTTCCGCGGGAAAGTGCGCGAGGTCGGCCAGGGTTCGCACCCCGAGGCGCTCGAGCGCCACGGTGGTCTGCTCCCCGATCCCCCAGAGTGCGCTCACCGGTTGCGGCCAGAAACGCCGGCAGAACGCGTCCCGATCAAGCGCCGTCAGGCCGCGCGGCTTGTCGATGCCGGAGGCCATCTTGGCGATCAGCTTGTTCGGCCCGATGCCGACCGTGGCCGAGAGCCCGAGCCGTTCGCTCGTCCAGCGTTGGATCGTGCGTGCGGCCCCGGCGGCCGACTCGGCATCCGCGTCGTAGACGGTTCCCGCGAGATCGAGGAACGCCTCGTCGATGCTGAACGGCTCGACCATGGGTGTGACCCGCTTGTAGAGCTCGAGCAGGTAGACCGAGATCGCGCGGTATTTTTCGGGCTGGCCCTCGAGGAACACGCCCCCGGCGCAGAGCCGTCGGGCCTCGCCGGTCGGCATGCCGGCGTGGACCCCGAACGCGCGCGCCTCGTAGGACGCGGTCGCGACCGTGCCCCGCCGGTCGGGATCGCCGCAGACGACCACGGGACGCCCGAGCAACCGCGGGTTCGACGCCACTTCGACCGCGGCGAAGAACGCGTCCATGTCGACGTGCAGGATCATGGGGCCTCGAATGCTTCGAATGATCACCCTCGGGATCGGGTGTCCGTCGGCGGCGGGTCCCCACCCGGATCGCACAGCATCCTCGAACCGCGCGACGGAACATCCCGAATCCCGAAGTCCTAGAGGTTCTTCAGCTTCTCCGACAGGCGCGGGAGCTGCCGCGGGCTGACCGTCGCCAGCGCGTAGCGATCGTTCCACGCCAGGTGCCCGCCGAGCGCGACGCGCACGTCGGGGCACTGGCGCAGCAGGGCGAGCGCGCTGCGGCCCTTGAGTTCGCGCACGATCGAGGCGGCGAGCTGCGACGGCCGCAGACTCACCACCATGCGCACCTGGCCGGGCGTGATCGCGAGCGCCTGGAGCTGGATGCCGCGCTCGCGGCACAGGTCCGAGAGGATCGTGCGCAGCGCGAGTGCCCGCTTGCCGACGAGGACCGGCGACTTCCCGCGCGTGCTCCACGTCAGGTGGTAGTGCAGGCGGGCGATGCAGACCGGCTGCCACTCGCGCGCCATCGCGCGTGCACTCGATCCAATGGGCGAGAGGGACGACGCGGGGACGGCGAGTGCGATGGTCGACATGGCGTTCTCCTTCAGGTGGCGCGGGGGCACGAGTGAACGTTTGTGCAGTCGCTGCTCTTTTTGAAGGAGCGCCCCGGTCATGGAGCGCTCCTCGCGACACCCCGAACCTTATTCCCGGGGTGGGACAGAATCGTTTTCGGGCCCGGTGCGCGGCCCGGCGGCCTATCCCCGCCGGGCCGGCCCCATGGGCCGGATCAGCCCCACCACCACACCGGCGACGCGAAAATCGTCGCCCTCGGTCACCCGCAGGGTCTCGAAGTCCGGATTCGCGGGAATGAGTTCGACCGCGTCTTCGGTCCGTCGAAACGTCTTCACGGTCGCATCCTCGCCCAGCACCGCGACCACGTCGTCGCCGTCGCGCGCATGCTCCTGCTTGCGCACCACGACCAGGTCACCGTCGAGGATGCCGCGGTCCCGCATGCTCTGCCCGTGCACCCGCAGGGCGAACAGGTCACGGTTCGAGGGGAACAGGTCGTCCAGCGCCATGTGGCCCTCGATGTTTTCCTCGGCCAGCAGCGGGACGCCCGCAGCGACTCGGCCGAGGATCGGGATGCCTTCCGATTTCGGGAGCAGCGCCGCGCGACGAAGCCCATGCCCGAGTCGCTCCGGGCGCTCGGAAACGAAGTCCATGTCCTTGCCGTGCAGGTCCGCGACCGGAACGATCGCGCGCGACTTGCCCTTGGCGCGCTCCTTCACGTAGCCCGCCTTCGCGAGCTGCGTCAGGTGGTAGCGCGTGCCGTTGGTCGACTTGAACCCGAACTCCGTCCCGACTTCGCGAATGGTCGGCGGGTAGCCGTGCTCGTGCGTGTAGCGAACGATGAACTGGTAAACCGCGCGCGCCTTGTCGGTCAGCATGCGAGGGCTCCGGGAACGGGGCGAGATTCGCGCGGTCACGCACCGTGCGCGCCGCTCGGACTGGAAGAACACTGGGAAGCATGGTGCACGTCTGTGCAAGAGGTCAAGGACATTTCCGTGCAGGGGAAAATCGGCCCGGGCCCAGGCATCCCGCCGAACCCCCGGGAGCGATCGGGGAGCGATCGGCGAGACCGCGTCGGGGGATGTCGACGTTTCGACGAATTCAGGAGGTTCGGGGGGCAAGAAGAGGCGGACCGCCGGCCGGGGTCGGGAGAGGCAATCGCCTGCCGGGGGCTGATTTGCGCGCGCGCGGCGGGCGGCGCCGGCGGCAGGGGAGCAACCGGCACGACGTTTGCGAAGGGGAGTTCGCGTCGCCGGTCGCGGCTTCGGCCCGATGGGCGGCACGATGAGCGGTGTGGGGCTGGACCCTCCGGGGCCGGCTGCTATCGGGGGCCAGT
>JBDTYW010000274.1:0-3883 GCA_040005445.1 Candidatus Eiseniibacteriota bacterium | reverse complement strand
GCGTCTGGATGCTTCCGGTCCGCGTCTCGGGGCCCGGCGCCGAACGGCTCGTGCTTGAGCCCGACTCGGTGCGGGTCGTCCTGCACTAGGTCCGCCCAATGACCGACACGCTGCGTCCGCCGCCCTACCGCCGCCGCCAGGCCGAGTCCGCGAATTCCCCCGAGGAGGACCCGGCCGCCCAGGACGGTCGCCTGCGCCGGGAGTTGGTGCGCGCCGTCCTGGCCATGCTCGCCGCCGGCGTTTTCGGGGTCATCGTGCTGCTGTTGCGCGAGTTGCCGGGGGGCGGGATGCCGTACTTTCTGCCCTCGATCTGGATGTTCCTGTTCTTCCTCGCGGCTGCAGTTTTCGCCTCGGCCAGCCGAAACTGGAAGAAGAACCTCGGCCTGCTGTTCGCCGTCATGCTCCTGCTGGCGATCCTGAGCATTATCGGATTCGTTGGGAGCTATTCAGACCGGTTCGTTCCTCCAGGCTATCGGTAGCCCGACCCGAAGATTCAGGGAACGCCCCGCGGGTTCTCGGGTAGATCGCGGTGACCGACCGGGCAGTTCCGGCTCTTCTTGGGTGATTTGCCCCGGAGTGGCCTCCACGCCTCGCACCTGGGAAGAAACCATGCTCGTCGACGCTCACGCTGTGCGGCGCCCGGTCCTTGCCGTGTCCGCCCTGCTCACCACTCTCCTCGCCCTGACCCTGTCCGCCCCGGGGACGGTCCGCGCTGCCACCGAAAACGGCTGGCACCTCTATGTCGGCGAGGCTGTCGTCGACACGCTGAACGCCTCGATGGACGAGGTCTACGCCGCCGGACAGTGGGTGCTGGCCACCAATCACTGGACGGTGAACCGGGCCGATCCCCGGACCGGCAAGCTGGTTACCGAATGGAAGCCCGTAAAGCACCCGCTCGTGCGGCTGGCAACCGGTCCGGCGAATGTCCGCGTCGCGGTCGCCCTCGTGCCGGCCGGGCCGGGGCGCGTCGAGGTGCGGGTCCTCGGAGGCATCGCCACGCTGGCGAACCTCGAAGGTGGCCCGATCTTGCCGCTCGCCCAGGCCGCCGGCCAGCGCGAATGCCGCGGCTACGTGACCGAGGTCAAGGCCCGCCTGCTCGACATGCGGCTGGCCGATGGAGCCCCCTCGGGCGCGCCGAAGTCGACGCCCGCCGCCGCCAAGCGCTGACCGGCGTGCGCTCCGTCAGCGTGGTCGTACCCGCATACAACGAAGCATTGCTCCTGCCGTCGTGCCTGGCGTCGCTCCTCGTCCAGGACTACGCGGGCCCGATCGAGATCCTGCTGGTCGACAACGCGAGCACCGACGGCACGGCCGGTGTCGCCCGCTCGTTCGGCGTGATCGTCCTCGACGAGCCCCACCGCGGATATGGTCCCGCGCTCTGGCGCGGCTTTGACGGCGCCGCCGGCGAGATCATTGCCGTGACCGACGCCGACACGATCGTGCCGCGCGACTGGATCTCGCGGCTGGTTGCGGCCTACGACGCCGATCCCACGGTCGTCGCGGTGGGGGGCGCGATCGAGTTCAGCGACCCGAACCTGCGCGGCCGCCTGTTCACGCGCGGCCTACTGCCGTGGATCAACCGGCTCGACCGCGCGAACCCGTCCGGCCCGCACCTTTGGGGGGCGAACCTGTCCGTGCGGCGCGACGCGTTCGACCAGGTCGGCGGATGGAACCGCGAGTTCAGCTTCCAGGCCGACACGGAGCTCTCCGAACGCCTGCGGGCGGTCGGCCGCGTCGAGGTGCTCCCCGACATCGTGGTCCGCACGTCGTCGCGGCGCTGGAATCACGCAGTACTGCCGAACCTCCTGCAGTCGATCTCGAACTATGCGTGGTTCCACACCACCGGCCACCCGCTGTGGCACGAGTTCTCGGCGATCCGCGACGCCGCTCCGCCCGTGCCCCGGGTGGGCCGGACGCGCCGGGCGCCCGCGCCGCGATCGCGCAGCGTGTCGCGCTCGGCGACGGCGGTCGCGACCCTCCTGCTCGCGGGGCTGGGCTGGTCGGCGTTCGCGCCGTGGTCGCATGCCTTCGGGCGCACCGAGTGGAAGCTGGCCACCCAGCACAAGGTGATCGCGCTCACGTTCGACGACGGGCCCGAGGAGCCGTACACCTCGCAGGTGCTCGCCACGCTCGAGCGCGAGCACGTGCCCGCCACGTTCTTTCTCGTGGGCAAGAGCGTCGCGCTCGACCCCGAAGCGGCGGCGCGCATGGTGCGCGACGGCGACGCGATCGGCAATCACACCGAGTCCCACGTCCCGGCGTTCGCGCTCGAGCCCGAGAGGCTGCAGGCGCGGGATCTCGACGAGGCCGAGCGTGCGATCTGGAGTGCCTGCGGCCGCTATCCGCACCTGTTCCGGCCGCCCCAGGGGCTGCGCTCGCCCTGGCTCATGGAACTCGTGCGGCGCGACTCGCTGCTGACCGTGACGTGGGACGACGCGCCGCGGGACTGGCAGGCCCGGACGCCGGACGAACTCGTCCGCTCGACGCTGGCGCAGGCGCACCCCGGGGCGATCATCCTGCTGCACGACGGCCTGAATCTCGACCACCACGCCGACCGCAGCGCGACCGTGGCGGCGCTACCGGGGATCATTGCGCGGCTCAGGGCCGAGGGTTACACGTTCGTAACCGTGCCGGTCCTGCTCCACGAGCCGGCCTGGCTGCGTGACTGGCGCCCGGTGGACGTCTCCCGGGCGGGCTAGGTAGGGGGCCCCGGAGTTTCCCGTTGACAGGGCAACGGGTTAACCCCTAGTTTTTCGCCATCCGGTAGACGGCCGGGGTGACTCCGAAGTCCTCTTCCCCACCGACGTTTCCATCCAGGCAAGCCCAACGGAGCCAGGAAGACCCGCCAGCGCGGGAACGTTTTGGGATATCGGCCCAGGCGCACCCCTGCGATGGACCTCACCGCGTAGGAACGCAAGACCCCGGCTCACCGAGCCCCCCGGGACGACGTCCCGGACGGCGCCCGAACCCGCCCCGCGCCATCCAGGCGGCGGCAGGCACGGGTCCCGACCCAAGGAGCAATCTTCAATGGACATCATGGAACTCAAGGGCAAGACCATTTCCGAGCTGCTGTCGGTGGCCCAGGAACTGGAACTGCAGGGCACGAGCGGCCTGCGCAAGCAGGAGCTGATCTTCAAGATCCTCGAGGCGCAGACCGAGAAGAACGGCCTGATCTTCGCCGAGGGCGTGCTCGAAATCCTGCCCGAGGGCTACGGCTTCCTGCGTTCGCCCGACTACAACTACCTGCCGGGCCCGGATGACATCTACGTCTCGCCCAGCCAGATCAAGCGCTTCGACCTGAGGACCGGCGACACCATCTCCGGCCAGGTCCGCCCGCCCAAGGAAGGCGAGCGCTACTTCGCCCTCCTGCGGGTCGAGGCGGTCAACTTCGAGAGCCCGGACGTCGCCAAGGAGAAGATCCTTTTCGACAACCTGACGCCGCTCTATCCCCAGGTGAAGCTCAACCTGGAGACCAAGGCGCGCGCGCTCGAAACCCGCATCATCGACCTCGTTGCGCCCATCGGCAAGGGCCAGCGCGGCCTGATCGTGGCCCCGCCGCGCACCGGCAAGACGATCATCCTCCAGCGCATCGCGAACGCGATCACCGAGAATCATCCGGAGGTCGTGCTCATCGTATTGCTGATCGACGAGCGCCCCGAGGAAGTCACCGACATGAAGCGCACGGTCAACGGCGAGGTCGTCTCCTCGACGTTCGACGAGCCGGCCGAGCGCCACGTGCAGGTGGCGGACATGGTGATCGAGAAGGCGAAGCGCCTGGTCGAGCACAAGCGGGATGTCGTCATCCTGCTCGATTCGATCACGCGTCTCGCCCGCGCCCACAACGCGGTCGTGCCGCACTCGGGCAAGATCCTGTCGGGCGGCG
>JBDTYW010000273.1:0-3894 GCA_040005445.1 Candidatus Eiseniibacteriota bacterium | reverse complement strand
GGTCATGCGGCCGCGCATGCGATCGGGCGTGGCGAGCTGGCGGATGACGTTGCGCAGCACCATGCTCACGGTGTCCGCCGCCCCGGTCACCGCCAGGCACGCGAACGTCACCCAGAACATGTGCGAAAACCCGAACACGACCGTGGCCAGGCCGTACACGCCGACCGCGAGCAGGAGCACGCGCCCGCGGTGTTCGATGCCCTCGGCACGGCGCACCATCACCGCCCCGGCGAGCATCGCTCCCACCGACGGCGCGGCATAGAGCCAGCCGTAGCCCTGGGCCCCGACCTTGAGGATGTCCTGCGCGAAGATCGGCAGGAGCGCGGTCGCCGACGAGAAAAACGTCGCGAAGAAGTCGAGCAACATGGTCGAGCGGATGAGCGGCCGCGTGAACACGAATCGTAGCCCCTCGGCCGCGGCGGCAAAGCTGACCTGCCCGCGCTCCTCCACCGGCGCCTCGACCACGTCGCGCATCGCGAGCAGCGCGGCGATCACCGCGAGGAACGACACCGCGTTGAGCGCGTAGACCGAGCCCACCCCGAGCGTGGCGATCAGGATGCCGGCAATCGACGGTCCGACCACGGCCGCCACCTGGAACATGATCGTGTTCAGGCTGATCGCGTTCGGCAGGTCCGCGCGCGGGACCAGGGTCGGGATCAGCGATTGCCGCGCCGGCCCGTCGAACGCCCCCGCCCCCGCCCCTAGTGCGGACAGGAGGTACAGCGGCCACAGCACGGTCCCGCCCCGGAACGCGTACACCGCGAGCGTGAGCGCGAACACGGCCATCGCGCTCTGCGTGACCAGCATGAGGCGGCGGCGATCGACGGCGTCCGCGATCACCCCGCTGATGAGCGAGAACAGGACGATCGGTACGACCCGGGACAGCCCGACCAGCCCGAGCGCGAGGCCCTTCTGTCCGGCGGGGACGAGCAGCGAGACGTGCCACAGCAGCGCCGCCGATTGCATCATCGAGCCGGCGAAAGAGATTCCCTGGCCGATCCAGATCAGGCGGAAGTTGCGATGGCGGAGCGCGGCGAATTGGGCGGACACAGAGCGGCATTGTCGCACAGGGTTGGCGACCGCGAAACCGCCGAGACGGCTTCGACTTGGCCCCCCGGGGCGGCGGGCCGGGCAACATGCAACGCCTCCCGGAGACGAAATGCCGGACCCGGGGGAGACGCGATCGATCGGGCGGTGGTACCGTTAATGGTCAGCGCGCGGGGAGGACTAAATCCCCGTGCAGACGACCCCGGCCGAAGGAGGCCCGCGATGGCGCCCGACATCCTGAATCCCGCCCGGCAGTGCCCGAAGCCCGCGCGCATGGCGCAGGGTGTGACCCGCAGTCTGGCCGCGATCGCTTCGGTCGCGCTCCTCGCGGTCGCCGGCGTGCGTCCCGCCTCGGCGCGCGTGGGCGACGTGGTGGCGCTCGTCGCCGCCGACCGCGTGCACCCGGCCCCCACCGCCGGCGCGAACGCGCTTGCCCCGGCCGGGCGGCGCCTCGTGATCGCCGACGCCGGCCTCTCGTCCGCGATGACGGCACTCGGCCTCGACCGGGTCGTGGCGCTCGGTCCCGAGACCTCCGCCGGCGGGCCCGCGGTCCGCCTCGTGCTCCTCAATTCGAGCGCGGGCGCGCTTGACCCGGCTCAGGCGCGGGCGGCGGCGCGGCAGCTCGTGGCGGCGCGCGAGGTCATCGCCGCCACCTTCGATCATAGCCTCACGCTCGCCAAGACGACGCCGAACGATCCCGACGTGCCCTACCAGTGGTACATCGACAGCAATGCCGACATCCACCTGCCGGAGGCCTGGGACCTCGAGCATGGCTCGTCGTCGGTCGTGATCGGTATCCTCGACACCGGCGTGGACCTCGGGCACCCCGACCTGGCGAGCCAGATCTGGACGAACCCGGGGGAGATCCCCGCGAACGGTATCGATGACGACGGCAACGGCTACATCGACGACGTGCACGGCTGGGACTTCGGCGACGGGGATGCCGATCCCAATCCCGGCCCGATGTTCGACGCATCCGGGATCGACGTCGGCTATCACGGGACCGCGGTCGCGGGGGTCGCCTCGGCTGCGACGAACAACAATGAGGGCATCGCCGGTGCGGGCTGGAACTCGCGCATCCTGCCGCTCAAGGTCGCCGACAGCACCGGGGCGACCACGTTCTCGGCGGCCGCGCAGGGCATCCTCTACGCCGCTGCGAAGCACATCGGCGTGCTCAACATGAGCCTGGGCGAGGCCAACCCGGACTCCGCCGACTTCGCGTTCTTCCAGGCGCTGATGGACCAGGCGGTCGCCGCCAACGTCGCGTGCGTGGCCTCGGCCGGCAACGAGGGCAGCTCCGTCCAGGTGATCCCGGCGGCGTGCAACGGCGTGCTCGCCGTGGGCTCGACGTCGGAGAACAATACGAGCTCCACGTTCTCGAACTGGGGACCGTGGGTCGACGTCGCCGCGCCCGGGGAGTCGATGTGGGTCCCGATCTGCCGCAACTACCCGATCGACGACACCAGCCAGATCATCTACGAGTATTTCTTCGGCTGGGACGGAGTGCGGCCCTACATGCTCCAGGACGGCACGTCGTTCTCGAGCCCGTTGGCCGCCGGCACCTGCGCACTGGTGCGCGCGCACTTTCCGACCGCGAACGCGCTCGGCGTGATCAATCACGTCAAGGCGACCGGGGACAACATTCTCTACGACCACCCGATCGGCCCGCTGGTCAACGCCTACCGTGCGATGACGACCACCCTCGCCGCCCCCGGGGACCTGCTCGCGGGCGAGGGCGCGCTGCGGCTGGCCCCCGCGCGTCCGACGCCGTTCACGTCCTCGACCTCGATCGCGTTCACGCTCCCCCTGGCCGCCCACGTGCGGCTCGTGGTCGTCGACGCCGCAGGCCGGCGCGTGCGCATCCTGGCCGAGGGCGAGGAGACGGCGGGAAGCCATGCGGTCATCTGGGACGGGCGCGACGACAGCGGGCGCGAGGCGCCGGTCGGGCTCTATTTCGCGGTGCTTGACGGCGCGGCCGGGCGGGCGGTCACGCGGCTGGTACGCACCGCCCAGTGATCGGACGCGTTCCATGCGAAAGCCCGCCCGGCCCTGAGGCCCGGCGGGCTTCGTTTTTTGGTAGCGGTACGGGGAATCGAACCCCGGTTTGATGGCTGAGAACCATCCGTCCTAACCCCTAGACGATACCGCCACGAAAGGGGGCAACTCGTGCCGCATTATACGGATACCCGGCCGCGCGTCAACCCCTCGTGGGCGCCGCCCGGGCGAGCCGGTAGACCCGGCCGTCGGCGTTCGTGAGATAGAGCTCGCCCGCACTGTCGAAACCGAACGAGGTCACACTGCCGGCGGCGAGGTCCACCCACGTGCGGCGGTCGACGGCGCGCCCGCCGACGACCCGGAAACTCCGGATCCAGCCGCCGCAGTAGTCGGCGAAGAAGTAGTGGCCGGCGAGTTCCGGCATGGCCTTGCCGCGGTACACGAAGCCTCCGGTGACCGAGCAGCCCTCGCCGTGCCCGTACTCGACCAGCGGCGCGACCATCCCGGCGCGCCCGCGGCCCCCCGGGCGAAAGTCGTGCCTGCCCTCGGCCCGGTTCCACCCGTAGTTGCGCCCGGCCGCGCGGAGGGGGGCGACGTCGATCTCCTCCCAGCGGTCCTGTCCCACGTCCGCGATGTAGATCAGGCCGGCCACCGGATCGAAGCAGAAGCGCCACGGGTTCCGCAGGCCGATCGCCCAGATCTCCGGGCGAGCCCCGGCCGGCGCCCGCGCCCGATTCGCGTAGGGGTTATCGGCCGGGATCCGGTACGGCGGGGCCGTCCGCGCGTTCGAGACATCCACGTCGAGTCGCAGCAGCGCTCCGAGCAGCGTCGCCGGGTTCTGCCCGTTGCCTT
>JBDTYW010000272.1:0-3911 GCA_040005445.1 Candidatus Eiseniibacteriota bacterium | reverse complement strand
GCCCCCCGCCCCGACCTGGCCGCGATCGCGCGCCTGCTCCTCGGTCGCGCGCGCCGCGGCCTCGCCGGCGAGCTCGCGGGCATCTTCGATCCGCTGGTGGGCGACTAGCCGACGTTCGCTCCGGCTTGACAGGTCGTGGGGTTTAATATCTAATAGATATATGAGCCCCGAACGCAACGCCTCGACCCGCTTTGCCATCCTCGGACTGCTCGGCCTCGAGCCGATGTCGGGATACGACATCCGGCGCGCTTCCTCCGACACGCTGCGCCACTTCTGGCACGAGAGTTACGGCCAGATCTATCCCACGCTCGCCACGCTCGCGCGAGAGAAGCTGATCCGCGAGCTCCCGCCCGCGCGCGCCGCGGCGAAGCCCGGAGCCCGCGCGTCGCGCAAGCTCTACGCGATCACGCCGGCCGGTCGCCGCGCATTCGCCGTATGGCAGGAAAGCGCGCCGCGCGAGCGGCCGTTCCGTAGCGAGATGCTTCTGCGCGTGTTCTTCGGCGACGCGGGCTCGGCGCACGCCTTGCGCGAGCACGTCGGCCGGCTGGCGAAGGAAGAGACCGCGCGGCTCGCCTCCTACCGCGCGCTCGCCCGGCGGCTGCGCAGCGAGGCCGCGAGCCATCCGTCGCAGCCCTACTGGCAGGCCACGCTGCGCTACGGGCAGCTGCGCTCCGAGGCCGCCCTGGCCTGGTGCCGGGAAACCTCCCGCACGCTCGGCAAGGCGCGTCTGGCGAAGAAGCGGGCCCACGCGTGAGGCCCGCTCCCATCGCCTCGACGCGGCACACGCTGATTCTGCTCGCGATCTTCGGCGCCGTCACGGCGCTGGGCGCGGGCCACGCGGCGCAGACCGGGGGCACGCCGGGCGTCGCGGCGAGCCGGGTGCCGCTCTACCTCGGGGCGCTCGCCGGAGAGTGGCTTCTGTTCCGCTACGCGATGATCGGACTCGCGCGGACGGGCACGCCGGCGGCCGCGATCTTCGGGGACAAGCTGCGTTCGCGCCGCGCCTGGTTCCTCGCCCTCCTCCTCGGACCCGTTGCCTGGCTCGGGATCGGACTGCTGAGCGAGGGCCTCAAGCATGCACTCGGGGCGGCGGGCCTGCCGTTGCACGCCGACAGCGCTCGCACGCTGGCGTCGGTCGCGCCGCGCGACACGGTGGAGCGGGTGCTCTGGGTCGTGCTCTCGATCTCGGCGGGCATCTGCGAGGAGTTCGTGTTCCGCGGCTACCTGCTACGCCAGTTCGCCGCCTGGTTCGGCGGGCCGTGGCCGGGCCTGATCGCGAGCTCGATCGTGTTCGGGCTTGGGCACGCCTACCAGGGGCTGGCGCCGGTCCTCCTGATCACGGGGCTCGGCATGGCGTTCGGGGCGATCGCGCTCCTTACGCGCCGACTCGGGCCGGGCATCGTGGCGCACGCGCTGACCGACCTGGTCTCGGGGCTGGCCGGCCGCTAGCGGGACCCGGGCCCGTCCGCGCAACCGCGGCGGGTCACGACCCCCCGGTCAGCGACGAAGCGGTCCGCGCAACGCGCACGTGCTCGAGGAATGGCGCCGGCGGCAGGTAGCCCACGATGCGCGCCGCCGCAATTTCGTGCCCGTCGGGGCCGAGGAACAGGACCGTGGGCACGCCGGTGATCGCATAGCGGGCGCGCAGGGTGATCACCTCGGGCGCGTCGTCGCGCGTGAAGTCGACCTTGAGGCGCGTGAACGGCGCGAGCGCCTCGGCCACGCCGCGATCGGTGAACGTGTTGTTGTCGAGCTCGTGGCATGGCACGCACCAGTCCGCGCCGAAGTCGAGCACGACTGGCCGGCCCTCGATGCGCGCCTGCGCGACGGCGGCGTCGCTGTAGGGCTCCCACGTCACGGCGGGGGCGGGCGCGCGGAACCAGACCAGCGCGGCCGCCACGAGGCCCGCGACGCCGACCGCCCACTTGAAGCGCCGGAACCCGGCGCGGTCGCGCCCCGTGGGCTCGAAGAAGCCCAGGTACAGCCCGCCGAGCCCGAGCGCGCCCGGCACCACCCACGCCAGCTTCGAGGGCGCGATCGCGAGACACAGGTAGAACGCCGCGACGCCGAGCAGGACCACGCCGAACAGGTGCTTGACCCACTCCATCCACGATCCCGAGCGCGGCAGTCGCGTGATCAGCCCGGTCGAGACTCCGAGCACGAGGTACGGCAGGCCAAGGCCGATCGAGAGCACGAAGAACGCCCAGAAGCCGAACCACGGATCGCCCTTCGCGCCCACGAACGCGAGCAGCGCGATGATCGGTGGCCCGATGCAAGGCGCGGCGAATACGCCGACCAGCAGGCCCGCGAGGAACGTGCCGAACAGGCTCGCACCCGCGGCGCCGCCGATCTTCGTGAGCAGGCCGCTGGGCGCGCTCAACTCATAGAGCCCGAACATCGACAGCGCCATGGCGAGCAAGAGGAGCCCGATCGCGCCCAGCACCCACGGGTTCGCGAGCCAGCCGCCGAACAACCCGCCGGTGAGCGCGGCGATCACGCCGAGCGTGCTGTACATGATCGCGATGCCGAGCACGTAGACGAGCGCGCGCGGCAGCGCCTTCATGCCGCCGGCCGGGGGTGCGCCGAGGCCGCCCCCGCCGACGCCGCCGCCGAACAGCGAGATCGTCACGCCCATCATCGGGTAGACGCAGGGCGTGAGGTTGAGCGCCAGCCCCATCAGGAAGATCAGGAGGAACGCGAACAGCGTCCCGCGCTCGCTGAACCAGCGCGCGACCAGGTCCGTCCCTGGCGCCGCTCCTCCGCCCGTGCCCCCGCCCGGTGGAGACCCGACCGCAGGCGCGGCCGTGAGCGGCGCGAGCGTCGCGGTATCGGAAGCGGCGCCAGGAGCAGCACCGGGAGCGGCCCCGGAAGCAGCACCGGGCGCACCGGCGAGCGTCCCGGGCGCCGAGGCGGTCGGCGGCGGCGCGCTGATCGCGGCCGTGCCCTCGACTCGCATCGCGATACGCACCGGGATCGAGGCCGGCGGCAGGCAGACCTGGTCGTTGCACGATTGGAAGCGCAGGGCGCCGACGAGTTCGTGCGCGCCCGGTGCCGCCGTGGCTGCCGCGGTCACCGGCACCTCGATCTCGAACTCCTCCTCGTAGACGGCGAGCGGCGTGTCCGAGAACGAGAGCTTTGCCTGCTTCGCCTTCGGATACACGGGTGTGCCGGCCGTGAGCCCGCCCGCGGGCGAGAACGAGAGCACGGTCGGCACGAGGAAGTCCTCGTTCGGGCGATGCGCGTTGACATGCCAGGAGTCGCGCACACGGAACTTGAGGCGCGCGCGCGCCGTGCCACCCGGCGCGATCTCGAGCGGCCCGCGGGCGTCGAAACGCACCAATTCGGCGGCTGAAGGCGGCGGCTGGCCGGGTCCCTCCGCGAACGCGGGGCGCGCAATCGGAAGCAGCACCGGGGCGACCAGCATCAAGATGAACAGCGCGCGGCGCATTCGGATCACGACTTGGCCTTCCGTCCGGGGACCTCGCCCGGCAGGCGGGGCGGCGTGAGCTGCCGGAACGGAACCAGGTTCTGCACCGGCGCGAGCGAGCGGAAGTAGGCGTACATGGCCTTGAGATCGCCATCCGAGAGCAGCCCGTACGACAGGGGCATCGGCGGCTTGAGCGTCCCTTCGCGCAGCACGTTGATGAACGCCTCCTCGTTCCAGCCGCCGATGCCGGTCGTGCGATCGGGCGTCAGGTTGCGCGCGAACGTCACGCCCCAGGGCCCGGCGAACGCGGTGCCGCTGGTCGAGACCAGCATCCCGTAGCCCTTCGTGAACAGCGAGTCCTCCCACGCCGGGTACGGATCGTCGGCCTTGTGCCCGGCGAACAGGAATTTCGGATCCTGCCGGCCCTCGGGCAGGCGCGGCGTGTGGCAGTCGCCGCAGCCGAGCACGCTCACGAGCCAGCGAC
>JBDTYW010000271.1:0-3912 GCA_040005445.1 Candidatus Eiseniibacteriota bacterium | reverse complement strand
AGTTCCTTGGCCTGGTACTCGTGGAGATTCATGGTCCGTCCTGGTCTGCGGAAGGAAGCCTGCGCGGAGTGGTTCGGGCCGCGGACGCGGCGGAGCGCAAGCGTAAGGCCGCGCGTCGGGGACGACTCGTCCCTCGTCGGCGCGGCCAAGTCCAAGTCAGAGCGGAAGCTAACAGGTGGGCGCGGGAGGTGTCAAGGCGCGGCCGCCTGTGCTACGCTCGTTGCCCGCAGTCGGTAGCAATGGAGGACATCGTGCAAATCCTGGTCGCCTTCGCGATCGCGCTCGTGGTCATCGCCTCGCCCCCGGCGGCGAACGCCGCCGCCGATCTCAGATGGAGCGATTGCAATCCCGAGTCCCTCGAGCTCGAGCCCTACCGCGCCGCCGACAGCAATCCGGACTGCATGACCCCGGCGGCGTTGCCGCGCAGTTGGGGGGCGCTCGAGGCGCAATCCCGATCGTCCCAACCTGCCCCGGGGCAGGTTGAGCGCTCGGGACTTCGCGCGCCGCGCGGCGCGCGAGTGACGCTCCGGCCGTTGCAGCACAATGTTTTACACGGCTCCACCTGACGGGAGTTCGGTCTCATCTTCCCACAGTAGATCGAGTTTTCGCTGCCCCTGTTGCCGCACACCCTCACCGAAGGATGCCCACCATGGCTTCGCCCACCCGCCTCGCGCTCACGTTCTCGGCGTTCGCCCTCTGCGCCGCGACGATCGCCTCCGCCATTCCCGCCGCGAACATGCGCAGCGGCAAGGTCGAGGGGACGAACCTCGTTGGCCTGACCACGGTGCCGCTGTTCGGCGTGCCCACCGGGTCCCGCTTCGTCCTCACCGACCTCACGTGGACGCTCGGGAAGTACCAGTTCCCGCCGAGTGGCACGCTCGTGGATCCGGTCGCCGTGTGGATCCAGGACAACTCGAACAACATCCGGTGGTACGAGGGGCTCGTCGCCGGCAGCGCGACTCCGCACATCGGCTGGACGACCGGCATCGTGTTCGAGGAGAACACCCTGGCCACGCTCGGCGTGTCGAACACCGGCAGCCCGATCACGTGGTCGGGATCGTGGTCGGGCTACGTCGAGGCGAACAGCGTGAGCGCCGTCGAGTCGACGCCCGATCAACTCGGCTTCGAGGTCTTCCCGAACCCGAGCGGCTCGCGGGCGGTCCTGCAGTTCCGCCTCGCGCGCGACGGCAAGGCGCTGATCTCGATCTACGACTCGCGCGGACGCAAGATCCGCTCGCTCGCCGACCAGGTGCGCTCGGCCGGGTGGAACGCGATCGAGTGGGACGGCCGCGACGACAAGGGCCGCGCGGTGCGCGGCGGAACCTACTTCGCGCGGCTCGAGGCGGCCGAGGGGACGAAGACCGAGAAGGTGATCCACATCGGGGAACGCTAGGGCGGCGCGGCCTTGAGGTCGCGCTCCATGAAGATTGTGACCGGCAGGAAGTTCGCGGGGATCTCGTCGTAGGGATCGCGCCGCGTGAAGCCGAGCGATGCGTAGAGCGCGACCATGCCCTCCCCTCCTACCGACCGGGCCGCGCCATCGAGTAGAGATGGTACGGTCCCTTCTCGTCCTCCATCTCCGCCTCGAGGCTCATGCCGATCTTCCGCGCGACCTTTGCCGAGGCCGCGTTGCCCGGGTCCACCATGCAGATCAGCCGCTCCCGGTTCAGGCGCTCGAACGCGTGCGCCGCGATTGCCCGCGCGGCCTCGGTCGCCAACCCCCGCCCCCAATGAGCCTTGTCGATCATGTACGCGACCTCGACCTCCGCGCGCTCCGCGATCGTCCACGGCAGCAGCCCGCAGCGCCCGAGGAATGCGCCCGTGGCCCGGTCGATCGTCGCCCACAAACCGAGCTCGGGGTGATCCGGGTGCCCGTTCAGGAACCACTCCAGCTCTTCCTTCGTCTGCTCGTACGTGAGCGTGCCCTCGGGAAAGTAGCGCCGCATCTCGGGGTCGCGATAGAGCGCGAACAGCGCGTCGAGATCCTCCGGCACGAGGCGCCGCAACGTGAGCCGCTCGGTTTCGAGGATGATCATGGCGTGAGCGACGTTTCCATGAAGACCGTTGCGTCGAGAAAGCCGTCGAGAATCTCGTGGCACGGCGCGCAGCGCGTGAAGCCGAGCGCCGGATAGTGCGCGATCGCGACGGGCATGAGCTCGGTTGATACGGGCATGGCGCCTCCCCTTCGCGGGACAGCCGTCCAGCTTAGCAGGACCGTATGATTGATGCCACCACACGCGCCGGGGGCGAAGATCGCTTGACTTCCCCCGAGCCACGGATCAATTTTGTGCGTCGGTTCGAAAGGAGACTCATGGATCCGAACCAGTCCCTCGCACGCATCCACGCGGTGGGCCGCATGGTGATGTTCCTCGTGCTCGCCATCCTCGCCGCCGCCGCCGTCTATGCCGTCTCGATCGCCCTGATCAACTGGTCTGCCATCGGTGTGTAGCACGGCCCTTGGCCAGCTTTGCCTGTCCCCCTTGGAGTCCAGCCCATGACGAAGCGACAAACACGCGCATTCTTCTATGCGGGGACGGCGCTGTTCACCGCCATTTTCATTGCGCTGACGGTGGACAGTCATCGCCAGTTCGCTGCGCTGACCCACTCGGACAAGATCACGGCCGATGTCATCGCCGGCAAGCACGTCTGGCACCGCAAGGACTGCATCAATTGCCACACGCTGATGGGCGAAGGCGCGTACTACGCGCCCGATCTGACGAAGATCACCGATCTGCGGGGCGAAGCGTACCTGCGCGCGTTCTTGCAGGACCCGTCTCGTTTCTACTCCGAGAAGCAGCACCGCCGTTTGATGCCCAATCCGAAGCTAAGCGAGCAGGAGATCACCGAGGTGATCGCGTTCCTGTCGTGGGTGTCGCACATCGAGACCAATGGCTGGCCGCCGCGGCCCATCCTGGTCACGGGTTCGAGCATCCCCGGCATGAGCGAACTCGCCGCCGGACCGCCGTCCACGCTCACCGACCCGGTGGCACAGGGCAACGACCTCTTCCACGCGCCGACGGTGGGCTGCTTCGCCTGCCACTCCAGCGCGCCGGGCGTCTCCCTCGTCGGCCCCTCGATGGCCGGCGTGTGGACGCGGGCGACCGCGCGGATTGCCGATCCCAATTACACGGGCAGCGCGAGGACGCCGGAGGCCTACCTCCACGAGGCCATTGTCGATCCCAGCGCCTACATCGTCACCGGAGGCAACTACTCCAACGGCAAGCAGTCGCTCATGCCCGCGAACTTCAGCACCACGCTGACGCCGGAGCAGATCGACGCTCTCGTCGCCTACCTCTCGGCCAACAAGTAGGAGAGCGAAGATGCGCTACCAGTCCCAACGCGTCGCCTACGCTTACTTCGTCGTCGCCATGCTCCTGTTCGGGCTGCAGATCGCCTTCGGATTGCTCTCCGCCGCCAAGTATCTCGGGCCCGACCCGCTGCTGCACTTCCTCCCGTTTGATCGCGCCAAAGAGATTCACACCAACCTGCTGCTGGTCTGGGTGATCACCGGCTTCATGGGCGCGGCGTACTGGATCGTGCCCGAGGAATCGCGCACCGAGATCTACAGCGTACGCCTGGCGTACCTGCAGCTTGTCCTGTGGACGGCGATGGGCGTCGGCACGATCATCGGCTACGCGTTCGGCTGGACCGAAGGCAACAAGCTGCTCGAGCAGCCGTTCGTCATGAAGCTCGTCATCGTCGTGGTGATGTTGATGTTCTTGGCGAACCTCTTCCTCACCATTCGCAAGGCGGGCCGCTGGACGACCACCGAGGGGGTCCTGTTCGCCGGGCTGTTGATGACCGCGCTGCTCTACCTGCCGGCGCTGCTGACGTTCGACAACTACACCGTCAGCGTCTTCTATCGCTGGTGGACGGTGCACCTGTGGGTCGAGGGTGTGTGGGAGATGATCC
>JBDTYW010000270.1:0-3923 GCA_040005445.1 Candidatus Eiseniibacteriota bacterium | reverse complement strand
GCTCGACGCGCAGAAGAAGCGCTACTACGGCGCGTACTACGACTGGAAGGAAACCAACGCGCATCACCGCGGCGGCCGCCACGAGTACGCGATCTCGCGTTCGCCGCTCGAGGCCGACGTGTTCATCAGCCTGCCCAAGCTCAAGACCCACAAGAAGTGCGGGATCACGGTCAATCTCAAGGGCCTGGTTGGGATCAACGCCAACAAGAACTGGCTGCCGCACTACGCGTTCGGCGCGCCCGCCGACGGCGGCGACCAGTTCGACAAGGGAAGCCTCAAGACCGCCTTCGAGAACTGGATCGTCGTCCCCGCCAAGCAGATGCTGCTCTCGGACGTACCGTTCGTGAAAGCGCTCGCGCGCCGCACCAAGCGCGTCGGCTACGACATGTTCGGCAACAACGAGGAGGTCGTGCGCAGCGGCAACTGGCACGGCAACGACACGGTGTGGCGCATGTCGCTCGACCTCAACCGCATCCTGATGTACGGCGCCGGCGACGGCACGATGCGGCCGGCCGGGCAGGCCAAGCGCTACTTCTCCCTGGTCGACGGGATCGTGGCGATGGAGGGCAACGGCCCGCAGGGGGGCGACCGCCGCGAGGAGGGCGTGATCATCGCGGGCGCGAACCCGGTCGCGGTCGATGCCGTGTGCGCTCGCCTGATGGGCTTCGATCCGCAGCGCATCGCGCTCGTCCGGGCCGCGTTCGAGGCGCACCGCTGGCCGTTGATCGAGGGCGGCGAGTCCGCCATCGCGCCGGCAAGCAACGTGCCCGCGTGGTCGCGCCCGCTCGCAGAGTGGCGGGTCGAGGACTCGCTGCGCTTCCAGCCGCACTTCGGATGGAAGGGCGCGATCGAGTGGACGCCCGATCGCGAGCCCGCCGCGCGCTAGGGCAGGATCGCCTCGCGCGTCAGGGGCGACACCGCGTACTCGCCCCCGTAGACCTTGACCGGCAGCGCCCCCGCCCACGCCGGTTGCGCCCCGAACGAATCGAACTTGCGCTGCGGCACGCCCGGCGTGCGCGCTTGCCACGCCTGCGTGCGGTCCGGCCAGATCGCGTAGACCGGGCGTTCGGACGCCGCCAGCCGCGCGGCGAGCGCGGGCTCGAGGCGACCGGCGCGGTAGAGCGTGTCGACGAGCGCGTGGCGAGTGGCCAGCTCCGCCGGATCGTAACCGCGCACCAGCCCGTCGATCTTGTCCTCGTCGAACGTGTCGCGCGCGAGGAAGATCGGCGTATCGAGGTCGCCCGGGGGCACCACCAGCAGCGCGTCCTTCGGCAGCGCCGCGCGCAGTTGCGCGAGCGCGGGCCGGTTCCACGGCTGCCGCCAGCCCGACCGCGCGTCGCCCGCGCGCGAGCCCAAAGCGAGCGTGGTCGCCGGGGCGAGCAGCAGCGCCGCGAGCGCGATGCGCGCGGGCTCGCCGCGGCGCGCGATCCACGTGCTGAAATAGACCCCGCCCGTGAGCGCGAGCGGAATCCACACCAGGTACGACGTCTTGTCCACGGTGAAGAACGGCCACGTGCCCGGCAGGCGGAGCGCGAGCGCCAGCACGAGCCCCGCCGCCAGCCACGTCGCCCACAGGCGCCGCGCACCGCCGGCGCGCGCGAGGCCGGGCGCGGCGAGCGCCGCGAAGACGAGCGCCGGGAGCACGCTCAGCACGAGGCCCACGAGCTTCGGGAGCGAGGCGTCGAACGGCGGCGCGAGGTGGCCCGCGCTCGGGGCGAGCAGGCGCGCGAAGTACCAGGCGGGCATCGCCGCGCCGAGCGCGGTCGCGAGTACGACCTTGCCCACGACGCCGAGCGCGGCGCCGCGGGGCCCGTCCGCAAGCAGCACCGCGGGCCCGCACCAGAGCGCGATCGTCCCGGCCGTGAACAAGAGCAGCACCGGGTGCATCGCCCCCGCCGCCGCGGTCACGACGAGCAGCAGCAGGAGCTCGCGCCGGCCTCGCGCGGCGCCCTCGAGCGTGCGCCAGAGCGAGGCGAGCCACGCCGCGTAGGCCGCGAGCCCGAGCGAGAACGGCGTCGCCCCCGCGAACTTGTTGCCGAACCAGGTCTGCGTTCCGAACCAGCGCAGCAGGTCCTGGGCGCGGTCCGCGTCCGTCGCCACGCCTCCGAAGATCCGCGCCAGGACCTGCGGCCCCGCGTCCTGCCCGAGCAGGCCCTGGAGTAGCAGCACCGGCAGCGTGAGCACGAACGCGCCGTTCATGGCGAGCAGGACGAACGCCGTCGCCCAGCCCGCGGAGCGCGCCCCCAGCCGCGCGGCGAGGTGGCCCACGACCATCGCGCAGGCGGCGAGCGAGGCCACCGCGAGCGCGGACATGATCGTGAACGCGGAGAGGCCGGTGGCCCCGACCAGGCCGGCGACCCAGGCGTGGTAGAGCCAGGCGTACTGCAGCCGGAAGCCCGCGTACCACGGGTCCATCGCCGGCAGGCCGTGGTCGCGCAGCGCGCGCACGATCGGCTCGTGCGTCCAGGCGTCGGAGTAGATCCGCCACCACTCGGACCCGGCGTACATCGCCCCCAGGACGAGCCCGCAGGCGCCGGCGAGGATCCACGCGGCGCGCGGACCGTTGCCGCGCGTGTCGCGGGCGAGCGCGTCGGCCGCGGCGCGCGCCAGCACGCGGCGCAGCGCGATCACCGCGAGGCTGGTGGCGAGGATGGTGAGTACTGCAGAGGACCACGACAGCCCGGTGGCGACGAGCAGGGCGGTCAGCGCGCCGCCCGCGATCGGCGACAGCGCGAGCGCGGTGCCGACCCGGCCCGCGCGGTCGACGCGCGGGGCGAGGAATGCCATCGCCGCCCAGCCCGGCAGCAGGGCGGCGAGCACCAGCACGAGCGCGCCGGCGGCCGATCCGATGATCAGGCCCTCGCGACGTCCACCGGCCGGCCGCTCGCGAGCGACTCGATCGTGGCCAGCGTGGCCCACGACGCGTTCGCCAGCTCGGACCACGCGATCGGCGGGTCGGCGCCGTCGCGCAGACCGGAGACCCAGCGCGCGACCTCCTCGGCGTGGCCCTTGTCGACCGAGAGCGCCTTGACTTCCTTCTTCTTGTTGCCCGCCCAGGTGGTGAGCGCCTGGTAGTTGTCGAGCACGGCGCTGCGCCCGCGCCCGAGCACCTCGACCCGTTCCTTGGGCATCGCGGGGTCGCCGCTGGCGACGTAGACCACCGTGCCGACCGATCCGTCGGCGCAGCTCACGCTGACCGTGAGGTTGTCATCGGCGCGCAGCGCGCCCCGGGGGTCGCGCACGCCGGCCGCATACACGCGCGTGATCGGGCTCGCGGCGACGAACGCGACGTAGTCGAGGAAGTGGCAGACCTCGCCCAGGATGCGGCCGCCGCCCTCGGACGGGTCCTGGTACCAGGACTCGCGGCCGAGGAACCCGGCGTTCACGCGGTAGGAGACGACCAGCGGTCCGCCCCCGGAGGGAAAGTGCGCGGCGAGCTGGCGCGACAGCGGGGCGAAGCGGCGATTGAAGCCGACGAGCAGCGGCGCGGGCCGGCCGCTCGATGCCTCGATCGAGCGTACCGCGTCGGTCACGCGCGACATTTCCTCGGCCGTGGTCGCGAGCGGCTTCTCGACGAACACCGCCTGCCCGGCGCGCAACGCCCGCTCGACGAACGCGGCATGCAAGTGATGGCGCGTGACCACGAACACCGCGTGCGTCGAGGCGTCGTGGAACAGCTCGTCGGCGTCCGAGGCACAGAACGCGAAGCCGAACTTCTCGGCTGCCCCGCGCGCGGTCAGGCCGCTCGCGGTGACCACGCCCGTCAGGCGGACGTCCTTGCGCGCCTTGAGGTGCGGCAGCAGCATCGAGGTCGCAAAGTTGCCCGCGCCCACGAAGCCGATGCCGAGCGGATCGCCCGCCGCGCGCGTGCGCACGGCCGCAGCGCGAGCGCCGCCGTTGCTCGAGGGGGCCGGAGCCTCCCC
>JBDTYW010000269.1:0-3928 GCA_040005445.1 Candidatus Eiseniibacteriota bacterium | reverse complement strand
TCAAGGAGGGCGTGACCAGCTTCAAGCTGTTCATGGCCTACCCGGGCGTGTTCCAGGTCGACGACGCCACGATCTTCCGCGCGCTCAAGAAGACCGGCGACAATGGCGGGTTCATCTGCATGCACGCCGAGAACGGCGGCGTGATCGACGAGTTGGTCAAGCGCGCGCTGCTCGACGGCAAGACCGCGCCGAAGTACCACGCGCTGACCCGCCCCGCCGAGGCCGAGGGCGAGGCGACCGGGCGCGCGATCGCGCTCTCGGAGATGGCGGGCGTGCCGATCTACATCGTGCACCTGTCGGCCGCGCACGCGCTCAAGAAGGTCTCCGAGGCGCGCAGCAAGGGCCTGCCCGCGTACGCGGAGACCTGCCCGCAGTACCTGTTCCTCTCGTACGACAACTATGAGGAGCCCGGGTTCGAGGGCGCGAAGTACGTGATGTCCCCGCCGCTGCGGCCGAAGTGGCACCAGGACGAGCTGTGGAAGGGCCTCGCGGCCGACGACCTGCAGGTGGTCTCGACCGACCACTGCCCGTTCTGCATGAAGGAGGGCTACGCCGGCATGCCGATCCAGAAGGAACTCGGCATCGGCGACTTCTCGAAGATCCCGAACGGCGCGCCCGGCGTGGAGACCCGCCTGATGTTGCTGTTCGACGGCGGCGTGCGCCAGGGTCGCATCTCGCTCAACCGTTTCGTGCAACTGGTGTCGACCGCGCCCGCGAAGCTGTTCGGCCTGTTCCCCAGGAAGGGCACGGTCGCGGTGGGCTCGGACGCGGACCTCGTGCTGTTCGATCCGAACGCATCCACGACGCTCTCGTACAAGACGCTGCACATGCGCGTCGATTACAACCCGTACGAGGGCCGCAAGGTCACCGGGCTGCCGAAGCTCGTGGTCTCGCGCGGCGAGGTCGTGGTCGAGGGCGGCAAGTTCACCGGACGCCCGGGCCGGGGACGGTATCTCAAGCGGGGCACGCATGCGCTCTAGCCGCGGGCGCAGGGCCCTGGCGGGGCTCGCGCTGGGCGGCGCCCTGCTCCTCCTGGCCGCGCCGCCTGCCCGCGCGGCCGAGGCGGGCACCGACGCCTTTACGCTCGAGGCTCCCTCGGGCAGATGGAAGCGCGCCACGGCGATGGACCCGGTCGGACGCCTGACCTGGACGATCGACGACCCGAAGTCCACCACCGGCCAGTTGCGCGCGGAATATGTCGGCGTGCGCGCCACCGACCCGGCCCGGGCCGTGGCCGAATTGCTCGATGCCGAGAAACGGCAGGTCAGAAACGGCAGCGACCGCGTCGAGGGCGTCGACCGGGGCGCGTTCACGACCGACTCGCTCACCGTGGGCCGCCTGCGCTGGTACGGGTTTCGGGTCGAGGTCAAGACCGGGCAGCGCGCCGGCGTGATCTCGCGCTGGGTCGCCCTGCACCCCGACTTCCCGCGGCGACGGCGCGCGTTCACGCTGGCGCTCGACGAGCAGACGCTGCCGGGCGGGCGGCTGGCCTCCCGCGAGGCCGACGCCCGCGCTGTTTTGCGCTCGCTCACGCCGCGCGGCGCCGGGCTCGGAGGCGGGCTCGCCACCGCCTACCTCGATGCCCGCGCTGCGGCGTTCGCCGCGCACATCGACACCAACACGGTGCTGTGCTGGATTTCGCTCGGAGCAGACGCCCCGCCCTCGCGTTCCCGCCTGGGCATCGGCCCGGGGCTCGCCCTGGAGGGCGACTTCTACCAGGGGACCGAGATCGTGCCCCGGGACAGCGTGGTCGACGCGGGCGGAGCGGACTACGGCGCAGCGTTCGACCGCAACGGCGACGGCCGGGTGGATCTCCTGGTGATGAACCGCGGCATCACCCCGGCGCGTGGATCCGTTGTGCTCCCGATCGCCGTCGTCCTGGCGGACGACGACTTCGACGGCCGGATCGACGCCTCGGTGCTGGAGAACGGCGACAGTGATGGCGACGGCCGCCTCGATCACCGTCTGCTCGTCACCGACGCCGACCATGATGGCCGTCCCGATCATGCTTGGAGCTTCCTCGACGCCGTGGCCGACCGGTCGACGCGCAAGGTGAAGGTCAAGGACGGTCTCGTCTCCGACCGGGTGGCAGCGAACCCGGCCCGCCTGCTCGATTTCTCCGCGCCGTGGCGAGAGGCGGAAGCGCTCATGGCCGACATCGACCGCGCGCGCGCGGCGTGCCGCAAAGCGGTGAGTGGTTCCCGCTGACCTCCCACCGATCAAGCGCATGTTGCAAACACTGCACCGCGAGTCCTTGAACACATCTTCCGGACCGCGAGTCCGCCGGCGAGAAGTGATCCCTTGCCGATCCGACGGGGGTCGACCTATACTCCGCCCACTTTGTCGAAATCCACGTGTGCGCGTGGAGGCCTAGCCGTCGAGTCTTCTGATCGTGCCGGAAGAGTCGCGCCGTTCTTGTTCGTTCACAGGGCAATCCCTTCCGGAAGCGTTCCGGGCGGGCCTCCATGTGTTCCGAGGGATCCGTGCGATGATCACGCTGCCTCCGTCCACGATCGAAGATCGCTGCCGTCGCGCCGGTGACCCGTGGAGACTTCCCGGTCGGGGCAACCCGGGGGCCCATTGATTCGCCGCTCCGTCCTGCTGGCCGATTCCAACTCCACCACGCGCAGTGCGATCGGCGCCGATCTCGAGTCCCACGGCTGGAACGTCCACCCGGCTTCCGGGGTTCGGGAAGCGCTGACGACGTTCGACGCCGGCCGCTTTTCCGCGGCGATCGTCGATGCATCCCTGCCCGATGGAAACTTCGACGCCCTGCTCGAGCGCTTTCGCGTCGCCGAGCCCGTCCCGACGGTGATCGTCGTCGCCGAGTCCGGCGCGATCGACCTCGCCGTGCGGACGTTCGATCTCGGAGCGAACCAGTTCCTGACCCGGCCGGTTCACCTGGGGCAATTGCGCGCCCTGCTGCAACTCGCGCCGGCCCGGATTCGCGACCGCCATGCCGACGCGGCCGCGCCGGCGCGGATGGGCGGCATCCCGGATCCGTTCCTCGGGGAGAGCATCGCGATCCGGCGGCTCGAGGAAGATGCGCGGCGCCTCCTGCCGGGCGATCGCCCGCTGCTGCTGGTCGGGGAAACCGGGGTCGGCAAGAGGGTGCTCGCCTCGTGGCTCCACCGCCACTCGGCGCGCGCGAGCGAGCCCTACGTCGATCTGAACTGCGCGGGCCTCTCACGCGAGTTCCTGCAGCGCGAGCTGTTCGGCCACGAGCGCGGGGCGTTCACGGGCGCGGCGACCGCCAAGCCGGGACTGATCGAGGCCGCCGGCCGCGGAACGCTGTTCCTCGACGAGATCGGCGACACCGACCGCGACGTCCAGGCAAAGCTGCTCGAGGTGATCGAGGAGCGCTCGTTTCGCCGGCTGGGCGCGGTGCAACAGCGCCACTCGGAGGCCCGCATCCTGGCGGCCACGCTGCACGACCTGGGCGAGCGGGTCCGCCGCGGGCGGTTCCGGGAGGACCTGTTCTATCGCATCAGCACGCTGCCGCTGCGGATCCCGCCGCTGCGCGAGCGGCGTGACGACATCGCGCCGCTGGCGCGCCGGATGCTGGAAGAGATCTCCGCGCGATCGGGGCGGCCGGGGCTCGAACTCTCCCGGGCGGCCGAGGAGGTCCTCGAGCAGTACGCCTGGCCGGGGAACCTGCGACAGCTCGCCAACGTGCTCGAGCGCGCGGCGGTGCTCACGAGTTCGCTGCGGATCGAGGTCGCATCCCTGCGATTCGAGGGCATCCAGGTCCCGCCGCCCTCGGAACTCGACGAGGTGCTCACGCTCGAAGAGATGCAGCGGGCGCACATCGAGCGCGTGCTCCGGCTCGAGAGCGGCCACGTGGGCCGGTCCGCAAGCCGGCTCGGGGTCCCGCGGAGCACGTTGTACGAACTCGTGCGCCGCAAGGGCATCCGGCGCAAGGAAATGC
>JBDTYW010000268.1:0-3932 GCA_040005445.1 Candidatus Eiseniibacteriota bacterium | reverse complement strand
CAGAAGGTCGAGATCTTCAAGCCCTCGATCGACACCCGCTACGGCGCCGACCACATCGTCTCACACAGCGAACATCGAATCCCGTCGCGGCTGGTCGCCACGGCAACGGATATCCTGGCGTTCGCCCACGAGGCCGAGGTGATCGGCATCGACGAAGGGCAATTCCTGGGCGGAGAGCTCCCCCGGGTGGTCAACCACCTGGCCGATGCCGGCAAGCGCGTGATCGTGGCCGGGCTCGACCAGGACTACCGCGGGCTGCCATTCGAGCCCATGCCCCAGTTGCTGGCGATCGCCGAGTACATCACCAAGACACTCGCCATCTGCGTCGTGTGCAGCGAGCCCGCGAGCCGCACCCAGCGCAATCGCGCCGAGGGCGGACGCGTCGTCGTCGGAGGCGCCGGCCTGTACGAGGCCCGGTGCCGCCGTTGCCACACCGTTCCGACCGAGGACCAGCCCGCCGCCTCGGCGACCACCCCCGCGTCGGAGTCCGCCGCTCCGCCCGTCCAGGAGATCGCATGAACGCCATTGCCCGCTCGAGCCGCTCCCTCTCCGCCTTCGCCCGTCGCGCCGTCTCGGGGCTCGATGCGCTGGGGGCCGTCGCCGCGCTGTCGGTGGTCGCGCTGGCCCTTGCCGGGGTGGTCGGCCTGGGCGGCGGATGCGGACCCAAGGGCGGCGCGGGGAGCGACTCGACGAAGGCCGGAGCATCAAACGTCAAGGTCGGGCTGGTGTTCGACGTCGGAGGCCGCGGCGACCAGTCGTTCAATGACGCCGCCTACGCCGGCCTCGAGCGCGCGATGACGGAACTCGGCATTCCGAAGGAAAACGTCGAGTACATCGAGCCGGGCGAGGGGGGCGACCGCGAGTCCGCGCTGCGCCAGCTCGCGAACGGGCCTTACGACGTGATCTTCGGGATCGGCTTCTTGTTCTCCGACGACGTGCTCGCCGTGGCGAAGGACTTCCCGGCCAAGAAGTTCGCGTGCGTGGACATGAACGTGCCGGCGGACGGCGTGCTGCCGCCGAACGTGGTCGCGCTCAAGTTCAAGGAGGAGGAGGGCAGCTACCTCGTCGGCGCGCTCGCCGCCCTGCTCTCGAAGACGCACAAGCTCGGCTTCGTCGGCGGGATGCAGATCCCGCTGATCAAGAAGTTCGAGGCCGGCTACGTGGCGGGCGCCCGAAAAGTCGACCCGACCGTGACCGTGGACGTGAAGTACGCCGGCGTCGACGGCAGCGCGTTCAAGAACCCGACCAAGGGCAAGGAGCTTGCGCTCGCGATTTACAACGGCGGCGCCGACATCATCTACCACGCCTCCGGCTCGACCGGACTCGGCGTCTTCGAGGCCGCCCGCGTGAAGGACAAGCTCGCAATCGGCGTCGACTCCGACCAGCAGTCGGCGATGCCGGGCCACGTCCTGACCAGCATGGTGAAGCGCGTCGACATCGCGGTGTTCAACACCATCAAGGACGCCAAGAACGGCACGTTCCCCGGCGGGCAGACCCACATCTTCGGGCTCAAGGAAGGCGGCGTGGACTACGTCTACGACGACAAGAACAAGGCCCTGATCCCCGACGACGTGCATGCGAAGGTCGAGGCGCTGCGCGCCGAGATCGTCTCCGGCGCCATCGTCGTTCCTTCCGAATAGCTCGTTCCCGGGGCCCGGTGCGAGACGGGGCGGCTTGCGCTTCGCTCAGGCAGGTCCCCGGAAAGCGCTCGCACCGAGGGGGATCTGCATGAATCCAGGCGTGCGCTTTCCTGCGGAACTCGCTACGCGCAACCCGCCCCGCCTCGCTCCACGCCATGGGTGAACGCGCTCTCGCGGTCGAGCTCGAGGGGATCACCAAGTCGTTCGGGCGGTTGCGGGCGAACGACGGCGTGAGCCTGCGCGTCGAATCGGGCACGATCCATGCCCTGGTCGGCGAGAACGGCGCGGGCAAGACCACCCTGATGAAGATCCTGTTCGGGCTCTATCACCCGGACGCGGGCACTATCAGGCTCCACGGCGAGGAGGTCCGCCTGCGCTCGCCGGCCGACGCGCTCGCGCGCGGCGTCGGCATGGTGCACCAGCACTTCATGCTGGTACGCCCATTCACCGTGGCCGAGAACCTCACGCTCGCCCACGAGCGGACGCGCGGTCCGTTCCTCGACACCGCGCGCGCGGTCGCCGAAGTGCGCGCGCTCGCCGAGCGCCACGGCCTGCGCGTCGATCCCGAGGCGAAGGTCGAGGACCTGTCGGTCGGCGAGCAGCAGCGGGTCGAGATCCTGAAGGCGCTCTACCACGGCGCGAAGATCCTGATCCTCGACGAGCCCACCGCGGTGCTCACGCCGCAGGAGACCGAGGACCTGTTCCGCGTGCTGCGGGCGCTCAAGGCGCAGGGCAAGACCGTCATCCTGATCACGCACAAGCTGCGCGAGGTGCTCGACGTCACCGACCGCGTGACCGTCATGCGCGGCGGCCGGACCGTGGGCGAGCGGGCGACCTCTACGACCTCCATCGCCGAGCTGGCCGAGCTCATGGTCGGCCGCCCGGTGCTACTCGAGGTGCCGAAGGGGCCGGCCTCGCCGGGTGCGCCGGTGCTCGAGATCGATCACCTGGAGGTGAAGGACGAGCGCGGCCTGCCGGCGGTGCGCGGCCTGTCGCTGACGGTGCGCGCGGGCGAGATCGTCGGGATCGCCGGCGTCGAGGGCAACGGGCAGGGCGAGCTGGTCGAGGCGCTGACCGGTCTCAAGCGCTGGGCCGCGGGCGACGTCCGGCTTCACGGCGTGTCCCTGCGCGGCATGACGCCGCGCGCGATCGCGGGCAAGGGCGTCTCCCACGTGCCCGCCGACCGCTGGAAGCGCGGCCTCGTGCTCGACTACACGCTCGAGGACAACCTGATTTTCGGTCGGCACAGGGAGCCGCAGTTCGGCCGCGGCATGACTTTCGACCGCCCGGCTGTGCGCGCGTTCGCGGACCGCATGCTCGAGACCTTCGACATCCGCCCGCGTCGCCGCGCCGCGTTCGCGCGCCAGCTCTCGGGCGGCAACCAGCAGAAGGTGATCGTCGCCCGCGAGTTCACGCGCGAGGGCGACCTGCTGCTCGCGGCGCATCCGACGCGCGGCATCGACCTGGGCGCGATCGAGTTCATCCACAAGGAAGTCGTCAAGAGCCGCGACGCCGGCCGCGCGGTGCTCGTGATCTCCGCCGAGCTCGGCGAGCTGCTCTGCCTCGCCGACCGCATCGTCGTCATGTACGAGGGACGCATCGCGTTCGAGGCTTTGGCCGAGGCGACCGACGAGCGCGAACTCGGCGAGTACATGACGGGCCGCCAGAAGGTCACGACGTGAGCGAGCGCAAGGACCCACGGGTCGCGCTGCTCCAGGCCGCCGGCCCGCTGGTGGCGGTGGCGCTCGCGCTGGTCGTGGGCGCGGGCTTCATCGCGGCCGTGGGCAAGGACCCGTTCGCGGTCTACGCGCACATGGCGAGCGGCGTGTTCGGCAACGCCTACGGCATCGGGCAGGTGCTGTTCCGCGCCACGCCCCTGATCTTCACCGGCCTGGCGGTCGCGCTCGGCTTCCGCGCCGGGCTGTTCAACATCGGCGCCGAGGGACAGATCTACATCGGCGCCCTCTTCGCGACCGCGGTGGGGATCAGCCTTCCAGACCTTCCGCTGCTCGTCCACCTCCCCCTCGCCGTTGCGGCCGGCTTCGTTGGGGGCGCGGTCTGGGGATTCGTGCCGGGCATTCTCAAAGCCCGAACCGGAGCGCATGAGGTGATCACCACCATCATGCTCAACTACGTCTCCTACCTGATCGTCGACCTTTCGCTTCCGTCACTCGGCCGCGTACGCGGCTTGCGCGAAATTCGCCGCATCAGTCCCGACACCCGAATCATCGCGTTGGCGGAGTCTCCGAATAGCGAAGAAGGATTGCTGGCGCTCAAAGCGGGTGCTCGCGC
>JBDTYW010000267.1:0-3937 GCA_040005445.1 Candidatus Eiseniibacteriota bacterium | reverse complement strand
GTGCTCTGGCAGTCGCTGCGCGACGAGGAGCGCCTGCCCGAGGAGGCGCGCGAACGCGTCGAGGCGCTCGTGGGCGTGCTCGAGGAGGCGATGCCCGAGCTCGAGCGGCGGATCGCGGCCGCGCTCGATCGCTGGAACTTCGAACGCCTCGCCGCGACCGATCGCAGCGTGCTGCGGCTCGCGACCGCGGAGTTCTCCCACCTGCCGGGCACGCCGGCGCGGGTCGTGATCGACGAGGCGGTGGCGATCGCGCGCAAGTACGGGCGCGACGAGTCGGGCCGGTTTGTCAACGGGGTGCTCGATCGCCTGGCGCGCGAGCTGCGCCCCGGGGAACTCGAGGATGCGCCCGAGGGCCGCGGCGCGGCGGGCCGGGGCATGGCCGAGGAGGGCAGGTGAAGGTCGCGATCCTCTCCGACATCCATTCCAACGGCGATGCGCTGGGTGCCGTGCTCTCGCACGCGCAGGCGGACGGCGCCGAGGCCTGGTGGTGCCTGGGCGACGTCGTCGGCTACGGCGCGGAGCCGAACCTCGTGATCGACCGCGTGCGCGCGCTCGGGGCGGTGTGCGTCGCGGGCAACCACGACTGGGCCGCGTGTGGGCTGGTGTCCACCCGGTTGTTCAACCGGCACGCGGCGTTCGCCGCCGAGTGGACCGCGCGCAACACGAGCCCTGCCAACCTGACGTGGCTCAAGACGCTGCCCCTGATCGAGCGGCGTGAGAACACGCTGCTCGTCCACGCCACCCCGTCGGCGCCAGAGGAGTGGAACTACTGCATGATGATCGAGGACGCGCTGCTCGAGATGGACGCGTTCGAGGAGCCGGTGTGCGTCATCGGCCACTCCCACTACCCGGGCGTGTTCGAAAAGGACGGCGAGGAGATCCGCTACACGCGCGCGCACCAGCTGCGCCTGCGCGAGGGGCGGCGCTACCTGGTGAACGTCGGCTCGGTCGGCCAGCCGCGCGACGGCGATCCGCGGGCGGCGTACGCGATGTACGACACCACGAACGGCCTGCTCGAACACGTGCGCGTGAGCTACGACATCGAGGCGGCGCAGACCAAGATCCTGGCCGCCGGCCTGCCGCCGTTCCTCGCCTCGCGGTTGGCGGCCGGGGACTGATGCAGGGGATCGCCCCCGGCTCCGCGGGCGCTCCCGGTCGCGTCCTCGTGACTGACGGCGAGTTCAAGCACGCGCTCGGCATCGCGCGCGCGCTCCGTGACCTCGGCCACGAGGTCCACCTGGTCGCGCGCTCCGGACGTGCCCCCGCGGCGCACTCGCGCGCGGTCCACCGTGTGCACTACCTGCCCGCGCCGAACGATCCCGCTTATTCCGAAGCGCTGCTCGCCTGCGCCGCCGCGCTCGCCCCGGTGAGCGTCGTGGCGGTGGGCGACGGCGCCGTGCGCGCCGCAGACTCCCTGCGCGCGCGCTGGCCCACGGGGGCGGCGATCGCGCTGCCGCCCGCGGCCTCGCTCGCGGTGGCGAACGACAAGGCGCGCACCGGGGTGCTCGCGCGCGGCCTCGGCGTGGCGACGCCGGAGGAGTTCGCGGTCGACTCAAGGGCCGCCGCGGAGGAGGCGTTCGCCCGGCTCGGCGGGCGCGCGGTGTTCAAGTCGCGCTTCGAGGCGGGGCGGAAGATCCTGCGCTACGTTCGAAGCGCGGGAGAGGTCCGCCCGGCGTACGACTACGTGCACGCGCTCTCGGGCGCCGGGCCGCTCGTCCAGGAGCATGTCGAGGGCGAGGGCTGGGCGTACTTCGCGCTCTACTGGAACGGGCGCCGGGTGCGGCGCTTCCTCCATCGCCGCGTGCGCGAGTGGCCGCCATCGGGCGGCACCAGCGCCTGCGCCGAGAGCGTCCGCGAGGCGCCCGAGCTCGAGCGCGCCGGCGAGGCGTTGCTCGACGCGCTGGCCTGGCACGGCGTGGCGATGGTCGAGTGCAAGCGCACCCCGGAGGGCCGCTTCGTGCTCATGGAGATCAACGCCAAGTTCTGGGGCTCGCACGACCTCGCGCTCGCCGCGGGCGTGGACTTTCCCGGCGACCTGGTCAGGTTGCTCGAGGGCCGCGCGCTCGCCGAGCCGCAGCCCGCCTACCGCCGGGTGCGCTTCTCGTGGCCGTTCGGCGGGGACCTGTGGCACGGGATCGCCGTGCCCGCGCACCTGCCGGCCGTGCTGCTCGACGCACTCTCGCCGGCGGTGGCGCACAGCCTGCGCTGGAGCGACCCGCTGCCCTCGCTCTACGAGGTCGCGCAGTGGGCGCGCTCGACCCCGGGCGCCCTGCGCGAGGGGCGGGAGCTGTCGTGAGCTGGACCCTGATCGCGCACGCGCACTCGCGGCACTCGTACGACTCGCTGAGCGATCCCAGGGCGCTGGTCGAGCGCGCGGTCCAACTCGGGGCGCATGCGCTTGCGATCACCGATCACGACTCCTGGCGCGGCTCGATCGAGGCGCGCGAGTATGCGGCCACGCGTCGCCTGCCGCTGGTCGTGATCGCGGGCTCCGAGGTGGCGACCGACGAGGGTGATGTCATCGGCCTGTTCCTCGAGAGCGATCCGATCGAGAAGCGCGCGCTCGCGCTGTGCGACCGGGTGCATGCCGAGGGCGGGCTGATCGTGCTGCCTCATCCCTGCAAGTGGCGCACGCCGTCGCCCACGCTGGTTGCGCGCGCCGACCTGATCGAGGTCTTCAACGCGCGCACGCCGCGGGCCGCCAACGACGAGGCCCGGGTGCTCGCCGAAGCGGCCGACAAGCCCGCGCTCGCCGCGCCCGATGCCCACCGCGTGGCGGAGCTCGAGTTGGCGCGCGTGGTGTTCGAGGGCGAACCGCCCGCGGACGACGCGGCGCTCAAGGCGGCGCTGCTGACCGCGCCGCGCAGGTTCGTCGCGCGCGGCGGATCGATCTGGGACGAGTGGCGCAGCCAGGCGATCAAGTGCAGGAAGCGTCCCGATCCCGGGCTCGCGTGGCACCTCGCGCGCGGCGTGGCGCGGCGCCTGGCGAAGCCCGCGGAGTACGCCGCCGAATGACGCCTTTATCCGACCGCCCATTGCGCGTGCTGCACGGCACGTACGAGATCGCCGGGCAGGGGATGGTGCTCGCCGCCGGGCTCACCGCCGCCGGGGCGGACGCGAAGTCGCTCGCCTACCGGGTGGACTGGGACGGGCGGCGGCCCGCGATCGTCGTCGAGCTCGATGCGCTGCCGCTGCCCGCGCGCGGCGCCGTCATGCTCGGCACGTTCGCGCGCCACGCGCCGGCGTACGACGTCTTCCACTTCCACTTCGGCACGTCGTTCCTGCCCCGGCTGCTCGATGTGCCGCTGCTCAAGGCGATGGGCAAGACCGTGGTGTTCCACTTCCACGGCTGCGAGGTGCGCAACAAGGCGTGGATGCGCTCGCATCACGCGCTCGCGGCGTGCACCGAGTGCGACCCGTTCTGCCGTCCGGACCGCCAGCGTCGGCTGCTGGCCGAGGCCGCGCGCCATGCGGACCGCGTGTACTACTCGACGAAGGACCTCGCCGAGTCGGTCCCCGGCGGCGTCGAGCTGCCGCTCGCGATCGAGGCCGACCGCTGGGAGGCCGCGGGCCGCGCGACCGTCTTGTCCGATCCGGAGCGGCGCGACGGCGTGAACGGCCCGGTGGTGATCGCCCACACGCAGACCACCACGCCGCTGATCAAGGGCACGCCCCACGTCGAGGCGGCGGTCGACTTGCTCCGCGCCGAGTTCCCGCGGCTCGAGTACCGCCGGATCGAGAAGCTCCCGTGGGCCCAGATGCCGGCCGCGATCGCGCAGTGCGACGTGCTGGTCGACCAGCTGTTCATGGGCTGGTACGGGCTGCTCGCGATCGAGGGCATGTGCGTCGGCAAGCCCGTCGTGTGCTACCTGCGCCCCGAGTTCGCGGCCGAGGTGCCGGACTGCCCGCTGGTCAGCGCCACACCGTCGAGCGTCGC
>JBDTYW010000266.1:0-3941 GCA_040005445.1 Candidatus Eiseniibacteriota bacterium | reverse complement strand
CCCGGGGCCTCGCCGAGCAACTGCACCGGCCCGCCCGCGGCCGCGACCTTCTTGAGCTTGCCGTCCTGGAACCACGCGAGTTCCTTCGAGTCGGGTGACCAGAACGGCCGCCCGGCGCCGCCCGTGCCATCGAGCTTGTACGCCGTCGGCGTGCTCAGCGGGCGCACCCAGATCGAGTTCGTGCCGCTCGAGTCGCGCGACATGAACGCCAGCATCGTCCCGTCGGGCGAGACCCGCGGCCACGACATGGTCTGCGCGCCCCCGGGCGCCGTGATCACGAAGCGCATGGTGTGGTGCAGCGGCTTCGGCGCAAACAGCATCATCGCGGAGAGCCCGAGCGCGACGATCGCGGCGACTCCGGCGAGGCTCCACGCCAGGCCCTCGCGCCGGCGCCTGCGCGCGGCGACCGGCGCGGGCACGCCCGCCTGCGAGCCGCCCTCGCTGATCCACTTGAGCTGGAGCTTGACGTCGTGCGCGGTCTGCACGCGCTCCTCGGGCTCCTTCGCCATGCACGCGGCCACCAGGCGATCGAACGCGGGCGACATCATCGGCACGATCTCGGAGATCGGCCGCGGCTCCGCGCGCAGGATCGCGGCGATGAGCGACGCCTGGCTCTTGCCCTCGAACGCGTGCACCCCGGTCGCCATCTCGTACATGGTGACGCCGAGCGCCCATACGTCGCTGCGCGCGTCCGCCTCGTTGCCGTCGAGCTGCTCCGGGGCCATGTACTGGAACGTGCCCACGATCGAGCCTGCCGCGGTGAGCGGGCGGCTCATGGTCGGCGAGCTCGGCGTGCCCGCGCGCGAGCCGCTGCCGGAACCGCCGAGCGGCGCCGGGCGCGCGAGGCCGAAGTCGAGCAGCTTCGCGCCCTGCTTGGTGAGCATGATGTTGCCGGGCTTGAGGTCGCGGTGAATGATCCCCGCGCGGTGCGCGCGATCGAGCGCGTCGGCGATCTGCGTGCTCACGCGCAACACCTCGATCGGCGGCAGCGCGCCCTTGTCGAGGCGCTGGGCCAGCGATTCGCCCTCGATCAGCTCCATCACGATGTAGTCGACGTCGCCCTCGCGGCCCACGTCGTAGACCTGGCAGATGTGCGGGTGGTTGAGCGCCGACGCCGCGCGCGCTTCCCGCTCGAAGCGGGCTCGCACCTCGGGCTCGCCCGCGAGCAGGTCGGGCACGACCTTGATCGCGACGTCGCGCTGCAGGCGCGTGTCGCGGGCGCGGAACACCTCGCCCATGCCGCCCGCGCCGAGCGCGGAGAGGATCTCGTACGGACCAAGCTTGTCGCCGGGGGCGAGACTCATCGGGTTCCCTTCTGGAGGCTGCCGAGCCAGTCGAGCACGACCGTCGTGGCCCCGACTTTCGCTTCGCCCTCGGTGATGTTGAGCACGAACTTCTGTCCATCGCGGGTCGGGCAGTATCGATTCCGCGTCTCCGACGAGGTCACGACGGACGTGTCGAACAGCTTCTGCGGCAGCCCGAGATGGGGCATCGGGCCGGCCTCGAACGACACCGCCATCAGCTCGCGGGCGGGCGACAGATAGTAGAGCTCGCGACCGTCGCCGCGCCACATCGGCTCGGCCCCACCGTGGGTCGAGACCCGGGCCTTGCTCCCCGGGCCGGGGAAGGCTTGCAAGTACACCTCGCTCTGTCCGGACTCCCACGAGGTGTAGGCGATCCACCGGCCGTCGGGCGTGAACCGCGTGCCGTACTCGTTGAGCGGCGTCGTGACCACGGGAATCACGCGGGTCGAGTCGCCGAATTCCATCACGAAGATGTCCCAGCGGCGATTCGTGTCCGGCGAGCGGGCGATGAACGACAGGTAGCGCCCGTCCGAGGACCAGTCATCGGCGAAGTTCTGGCCGTGGTTCGCGAGCAGCACCGAGTCGGTCCCCGCGCCGCCGATCGGCTTGATGTGCAGGTCGTTCGCATTCTCGCGCACCTGGCTGTAGATGATCCGCGATCCATCGGGGGACCAGACCGCGTTTTCCACACCCGAGCTCGCGAACGTGAAGCGCGAACCGAGGTCGCGCGAGAGGTCCCAGATCCAGATATCGCCGTCCGCGCGGCCGGGCGTGACGAGCTTGACGGCGAGCTGGGTGTCATCCGGCGAGAGCATCGGGTCCGCGTAGAAGCCGGACGCCCCAATCGTCCCGACGCGGCGTCCGGTCCGGTCCACCCACACCAATCGTCCGCTCGCCCCCCCGCCGCCGGCCCGATAGACCAGCGTGCCCTGCGTCGAGGCCGAGAAGCGCGCGCTCCCGATGACGTCGTACTCGACCCCGTCGGCGACCGGGAACGGATCGCCTGTGAATTTGATCGCGCGCGCGTCGAACGGTTGCGCGAGCAGGACACCGAGGCGGACGAACAAGAGGTGCCCGAGCGCGTACTCGGTGCGCGAGGTCACCGGGCCGAGCGACTTGACGTCCTTCGAGTCGAGGGATCCCACCTTGAGCACGCGCTCGTCGCCCGTGTACGCGAGATAGAGGAAGTGATTGCCGTCGGGCAGGAACTGCGGCCACGCGGTGAAGGTCTCGTGCTTCGCCCGGTCGATGACCGTCGCGCCCGAAGGCTCGCCCCCTCCGGCGGAGACGCGTTGCACCGAATCGCTCGCCGTGCCGTCGAAGAGGATCACGTTCTTTGCGCCCCAGCTCCCGTCCGCGCCGCGGGGCGCGTCGCAGATGATCTGCGGCGGCCCGCCGGCGGTGTCGATCTTGCGCAGCTTGCCGCCCGAGAAGAACGCGAGGTAGCGACTGTCGGGCGACCAGAATGGCCTGGTCGCACCCTCCGTGCCGGGCAGGCGCTGGGCGTCGAGCGAGTTCATGGAGCGCACCCAGATGCTGGCGGCGCCGGTCGAGTCGGTCGCGTTGAATGCGAGCCGCCGGCCGTCGGGCGAGATGCGCGGCAGGTCCACCGATCCCACCTGGTGCGGCGGAATGAGCTCGAAGATCACCGAGTTCGGCTTCGGTTTGGGCTGGAGCAGGAGCGCGGCGAGCGCCACGGCGACCACGGCGGTCACGCCGAACAAGCTCCACGCCAGCCCCTCGCGCTTGCGGCGTTGCGCCGACACCGGCGCGGGCACGCCCGCCTGCGAGCCGCCCTCCGTGATCCACTTGAGCTGGAGCTTGACGTCGTGCGCGGTCTGCACGCGCTCGTCCGGCTCTTTCGCCAGGCACGCCTTGACCAGCCGCTCGAGCGCCGGCGGCGACAGCGGCACCACCTCGGAGATCGGACGCGGCTCCTTGCTCAGGATCGAGGCGATCAGGGACGCCTGGCTCTTGCCCTCGAACGCCGGCAGGCCGGTCGCCATCTCGTACATGGTCGCGCCCAGCGCCCAGATATCGCTGCGCGCATCGGCCTCGTTGCCCTCGAGCTGCTCGGGCGCCATGTACATGAACGTGCCCACGATCGAGCCCGCCGCCGTGAGCGGACGGCTGATCGTCGGCGAGCTCGGCGTACCCGCGCGCGAGCCGGTGCCCGGGCCGCCGAGACCGGTCGGTCGCGCCAGGCCGAAGTCCACGAGCTTGGCGCCCTGCTTGGTGAGCATGATGTTGCCGGGCTTCAGGTCGCGATGAACGATGCCCGCGCGGTGCGCGCGGTCGAGCGCGTCGGCGATCTGGGAGCTCACGCGCAGCACCTCGGCCGAGGGCATCGCGCCTCTCTCCAGGCGCTGGGCGAGCGACTCGCCCTCGATCAGCTCCATCACGATGTAGTCGACATCGCCCTCGCGGCCGACGTCGTAGACCTGGCAGATGTGCGGGTGGTTGAGCGCACTCGCCGCCCGGGCCTCGCGCTCGAAGCGCGCGCGCACCTCGGGCTCGCCGGCGAGCAAGTCGGGCACGACCTTGATCGCGACGTCCCTCTGGAGACGGGTGTCGCGGGCGCGGAACACCTCGCCCATGCCGCCCGCGCCGAGCGGGGAGAGGATTTCGTAGGGGCCG
>JBDTYW010000265.1:0-3956 GCA_040005445.1 Candidatus Eiseniibacteriota bacterium | reverse complement strand
GCGCCCTCGATCAGCAGCGCCGCGCGGGCGCCGGCCGGACCGAGACCGCCGTCCTTGTCGAGATGGGGGGCAAGCAATGCGTGGGCGGCTTCGACCTTTCCCGTATCCACGAGATCGATCGCGCGGCGCACGAGTTCAGCCAGGTCGGACGCGGACGCAACTTCGAGCGTGCCCAATCCGGATGCATCCATGACATCGAAGCCGAGTCGGGCTTCCTTCACTCCCCGGTTCGTTCGGGCTCTGCGGGGTGCTTGCATGGCGGGAAGGGAGCGCCGTCAGCGCAACGGCAGGTGGAAGTGAATGGCAAGGCCCTTCAGCCACGCGATCAGCGAGAACGAGGTCGAATTGGAGGAGGCCTGGAGGACGGTCGAACCGGCACGGCCTTCATCCGGGGTGTTCGGATCGCCGGGCAGAGGCCGGCGGCCATTGACGATGGGCGCGGAGTCGGAATCGGCCTGCGCGGGGGACGGGTGCAGCGCGACGGCGGACTGGAGGGCGAGCGCGAGGATCAGGCTCGTCCACAGCGTCAGCGCAGTCGCCCGACGGGCACTCGGGTGCTTGCGGATCATGCGGATCTCCGATCTGGATGCGACCGTGCAAGCGGGGGACCGAAGCCCCCCGCCGCCCGGCCGTGCGTCAGTTGCTCGACAGCAGGATCATCTTCTGCGCGGCTGCGGACTGCTCGAAGCCGGGGCCGTCGATCCGGTAGAAGTAGACTCCCGGAGTCGCCCTGGCGCCGTTGGACAACGAGCCGTCCCACACCACGTTGTTGGGACCCTCCACGCCCTTGTGATCAAACTTCGCGACCTCGCGGCCGGCCACCGAGTAGATGCGGACGGTCACGGGACGCGCCTGCGCGAGCGTGAAGCGCAGGGTGACATGCTGGCTCGCGAACGCCGGGTTCGGGAACGTGCCGAGGATCTGGTTGGCAAAGCGGCTGCCACCGGCTCCCGGAACGTCGCCCACGCCGATGATCGGGCCGCGACGCGCGCACAGCTGGAAGTGATTGCTGTACACATCGTCGAACCAGGCGATGCGGCCGTTGTCGTTCTCCGGCTGCGTGAGGACCGCGGCCAGGTTGGCGTAATTGCCCTTGATGTTCGCCAGGTCGAAGCCGTCGATCAGGGTGCGGTAATCGCGTCCCGCGCCCGTCGGACGGTAGACCGACGAGGTGTAGGGGCCAGGGCCGAGGTGCTCGTACTGCGCACCCTCGGCCGCGCCGTCCACCGTGGGCACCACGGCAAGGACGTCGGCCAGGATCAGGCAGCTGTGATTGACTCCGTAAACGCGTCCCGGGTGCGCCCACGGCCCCGTCGTCGTCATGCCGACGGTGGAGCGCGAGGACAGCGAGAACGCCTTGTAGTTGTCGGCGGTGAGATCCGAACCGAAGAAGTCGGTCAGGAACGTGTAGAGCGCCGGATTGCTGCGGAACGCACCGTCTTGCATGATGCCGTCCCCCGACAGCCACACCGACTTGCGGTTCGCGCCAGTGCCCGCGTTCAGGAAGCCCTGCAGCAGCGCGATGTCGTTCGCGCCCTGGCCGGGCGTGACGGCGTCGTGCAGCGTGCTGGACCCGTCGTCGAGATCGGCCGCGAGATAGAGCATCGAGTTGTAGAACGTGGCGAGCTGCGCCGCCGACGGACCCGACTTGTCGCTCTTGAGCGCGATCGCACCCGAGTTCGAGGCGAAGCGTACGCCGGGGTGTCCGCCCTCGCCGCCCTCGGCGCCCTGCACGTCGTAGTGGTCGAAGTTCAGGCCGTACTGGCCCAGGTTCGCCGCCACGAAGCCCGCAGGGTTGTTGGACTGGGCGGCCGAGCTGGCCGCCGGGCCGAGGCCCTTCCAGCCCTGCGACGCGCCGTTGTTCTTGCCGTAGCCCAGCGTGTCCGCCGCGCCGCGGTAGATCGCGTCCGAGCCGCGCCGGTCCGCGCCGTCCACCATCAGGAGGCAGGCGAGGCCGGCTCCGCCGTAGCGCGTGGACTTCCACATGTCGGGCAGCACGTCGACGCTGAAGAAGCGCTCGGCGTCGAAGTTGATCTGGCCGCCCGGATCCTGTGCCCACACGTACGAGGTGTCGGTGAGCATCGAGAACGTGGCCGGCGATTCCAGCTTCGACTGGCGGACGAAGTACTCGACGTGCGATCCCGGCGACAGCCAGCCGTCGGGAATGATCTTCGTGCCCTCCTTCGTGGTCGAGGAGACCGCGCCGTAGGCCGGCGGCGTCACGCCGGAGCAGTCGATGTTCGACTCGTTCACCGCGCCGTTGGGATCGGCGAGGAAGCACCAGTTGTGGCTGATGCCGAGCGCCGCGAATCTCGGATCGAGCTCGTGCAGCGTGCCCTGCCACGAGGGCGGGGTCGGATTGCCGATCGAGCGCGACGTGATCGGGTAGAGGTTCAGGTCGGCGGAGTCCATGCGCGCCGAGTTCCACACGTTGCGATTCCAGGTTGCGCCGTGGCCGCCCGGAGTCCCGAATACGCCGTTGTTCGCCAGGTAGGACGCGAAGAACGGATGCGCGGGGTCCTTGTTGACCAGCGGCGACGTGCGGTCACCCTTGATCGTGTAGTTGCCCGGGCCCGGATCGATGCGGAAGATCAGGTCGACCCGCGTTCCACTGGCGATCCCGTCCCCGGTGTAGGGCGAGTCCACGGCGATCGAGTCGCCGGCGACCGCCCCCGGCGCCTGCGAGGGGGCGACGATGTTGAGGCCGTCCTTGACCAGGGCGGTGGTGGTGTCGAACGCGGCGTTATCGCCCGGCGACACCGACTCGTTGAAGGGGAACTGGTCCTGGTAGCGCAGCCACATCGCCCACGTGATGAGCGGCGCAGCCTCGCGCACGAAGCCCACGCGCACGTTGTCGATGTAGGTTCCGCGCGTATTGCCCAGGTTGGTCCCGCCGAAGCGATACCCGGCCGTCTGGATTGCGACCACGGCCCGCAGCGAGTCCACTGCGCCCGGCGTGAAGCCGAGCGAGCTGATGCTGCGCGCGTCCGGCACGCACAGCGGCGTCGGCTGGTTCGTGATGCTCGGCGGATACAGGAACTGCGACCACGTCGGCGCGCCGGAGATGGGCTGGGCGAAGGCACCCGGCTGGTAGGCGCGCGCGCCGCGGAACCAGAACACCGACTCGTCGAGGCTCATGAAGCCCGAGTAGATGTCGAACTCGAGCACGATCGAGCCGCGGCTCGCGGTCTCCTTGTCGATCCCCTGCGCGTTCTTGGTGCCGGGGGCGGCATTGCGCACCGCGAGGTTGATCGTCGGAGACTGCATGACCTGCCAGGTCTCGATCGGCACCTGGTTCGCGTTGTCGGCGTCGCCGGCGACCCACACGTTGCCCGCCAGGTTGCACTGGCGGGTCGGTGCACCGACCGCGCCGCAGAGATCCTCGTACAGCAGGCCTGCGACGTTCGAGACGTGCATGAACATCGCGGGCGGCTTGCCGGTGGTGGCCCACGCGCCCCCGTCGGCTGCGATGTCCGGGATCAGCGAGCGCGCCGTCGTCGAACCCGCGGTCTCGAAGCCGTAGACCGTGCCGCCGTTGACCTGCACCTCGTCCAGCACCGCGGCGCCGTCCTTGGTGTTGTAGCCGGTCGCGGTGGCCGTGCTGGCGTCGGCGCGGGCGCGGTTCGTCTTGATGCGGAACACGACGCGCACCTTGCCGCCCACCGGGGTGATGCCGGCGTACGGGCGCGAGAGCGCGGTGTCCGCGGCGACGAACGGGAACTTGCCGCTGACGCTGAACAGTTCCTGCACCGGCTTGCTCAGGTCGAGAACTTCGGAGAACCAGCGGCGATTGGTGTCGTAGGCGGCCTCGCTGGGCGCGCCGACATAGACCATGAACGAGTCAGCCGGCTGGTGGACATAGTTCGTGAACGACGTCGGGTCGGGGTTGTACCAGCCCGAACCGTTGGTCGCGGTGTCGAGGAACGTGCTGATGTCCGTGCGCACGCGGAACGCCA
>JBDTYW010000264.1:0-3962 GCA_040005445.1 Candidatus Eiseniibacteriota bacterium | reverse complement strand
TCGAAGAGTGCCCCCGCAAGGCTCCCCAGACGTTCGGACCTCATGACCTCGCCCAGCTGGTCGAACGAAGCGTGGACCAGGCGGACCCGGTCCCCGTACCCGTGCAAGCGATCAGCCGCGCGAACGAGCGCGGCGGGATCGCGGTCGAAACCGAGGAGGCGGGCCTCCGCAGGCAGGGCGCCGAGCAACCGCGCCGCATGACCGCCTCCCCCCACTGTTGCATCGAAGTACCAGCCTGGCCCGCCTGCGAGGGCGTGAACGACCTCGTTGGCGAGGACCGGAAGGTGCTCGACCACGTCAACGGCGACCTCCGGCGGCTAGCCGGGAGGTCGCCTCGGTCCGGAGCGCGCCCGCGAACGTCTCGGCGTCGGCGCATCGCATCCGGACTGGGACCGCGCTCCCCCCTCCCCCGCTTCCCCCCGAAACGACACTCCGCAGCGTCGCCGTCGAGGGGGGCCGGACGCCCGGGACCTCCATGGGCGTCTCGACCGGCGCGGGGTGGGGTGCGCGCGTCACGTCAGGAACTTCCTCGCCAGGGCGTCGACCTTCTGCGTGTCGATGCCGCGGCGGCGATCCTCGAGGCGCTTCGGATTCCAGATCTCGATCTTGTCCATCGCGCCGATCATGCGGACTTCCTGGGAGTGCTTGAATCCGCCGATCTCGATCTGGAGTTCGGTCAGGAGAACCCGGTTCGCGCCGTCGAGCGAGCACTCCACCATCGACTCGAACATCACGCGGATGAAGTCCCGCACCTCGTCGTCGCCGCGCTTGAGCGCCCGCAGCTCGGCTTCGAAGCGAACCCACTCATCGAGGGGATACATGTTGACGCAGGGGTCGAATCCGCGGACGATCACGAACGTGTCGTTCGCTTCCGGAGCGAGGCCCTTGCGCATGCGGGAGGGCACGATCAAGCGCCCTTTCGCATCGAGGGTGACCGACTCGCTTCCGAACAGGTTCGACATGCGCCCGATCCCGCCTCGTGGATTGGGGTGCGAAGTGCGACGCGAGATCCGCGCGAAGAGCGATTTGCTCTCTTGCAACACTTTCACCCACTTCCGCCCACAGCGACGGACTATCGGCCTCCGAACTCCGCGCGTCAATTTTTTTTTTGTCGTCGTACTTGGTTGTGCCGCATTTTTTTTCGGGCACCGAGCCGGTGAGGATTCGGTCCCCGATTGGCATGGCGGCATGATCCGTGCACAGTTGTGCAGCGCACCCCCCTGCCGGCCTTGACGCTCGAGCGGGGGCGCGGCTAGCTTCGCGAGGTTTGCTCCGCGCGCATCGCGCCACTCGTCCGTTCCACCCGGAGTGCCCCATGGTCGCTCGTCCGACTTCCCGATCCCGCACCAAGTCCCGGCCCGCGCCGAAGCGCGTGCGCGGTTCCGCCTACAATCGCGCGGCGGCCGAGCACTACTGGGGCGAGGAGCGCCGCCGGCTGCGCGACGAGTTCAAGATCGTGCTCTCCGCGGGCGAGCCGGACTACGTCAACGCCGCGTACCACGTGTGGGAGACGATGACGCTGCTCACCGGGCTCGCGCCAAAGAAGGGCACAAAGGTGCTCGACCTGGCGTGCGGACTCGGCCGCGTGTCGGCGCCGCTCGCGCTCTCGGGTGCGACCGTGATCGGGGTGGACAACGCGTTTGCCATGGCGAAGGCCGCGCCGGGCAAGCCCGCGCGCGCCGCGAAGGCCGAACGCGTGAAGGTGCGCGCCGGGTTCGCGCAGGGCTTCTCGGGCACGCTGCCGTTCGCCGATCGCACGTTTGACGCCGTGCTCTGCCTGGGCCTGCTCGAGCACCTGCCGGCGTGGCTCCAGGGTGCGACGCTCGACGAGTGCATGCGCGTACTCAAGCCGAAAGGCGCGCTCTACCTCGTCGTCAACAACAACCGCTCGCTGCTCCTGACCGCGGGCCGGGACAACAAGCACCGCCAGGCCCGCCAGCTCCCGAACGGTTATTATTGCGGGCTGGTGGACCGCGAGACGCTGGTCACGAGCCTCGCCCGCCGTGGCGCGCGCGTATCCCCGATCGGCTCCAACGGGCACTACGCCGTGCTGCGGCACGCACTCCACGGCCGCCCGGTCACGCCCAAGGAGGCGAAGCAGGCCGCGCGCGCATTCGCCGCCGCGACCGACCGGGACCTAGCTGAGCCTTTGCAGGACGAGTTCGGCCGTACCTGCGCCGACCACTACTTTTATCGCATCGTCCGACGGTGAGCTTGGGGCCCGAGCGCATCCCCCTGGACGTCGCCGCGAGCCGCCTGCGCGCGCTCGCCTCGGGCGGCGTCGGGCCCGGCCTGCCGCGCAAGCGCAAGGATCAGTGGATCCTGCTGCACGCGGCCGCGCGATCGCTCGGCGAAAAAACCCTCGACGAGAAGTCGCTCAATGAGAGACTCAAGACGTGGCTCGCGTCCGTCGGCCCTCGCGTCGAAGTTGACCACGTCACGCTGCGCCGCGCGCTGGTCGACGACCGGTTCGTCGAGCGCGAGGCGAACGGGGCGTCCTACCGGCGTTCGCGCGCGCACGAGGACCATGTCGTTTTCGAGGAGGTTGCCATGGCATCGAATCCGCTCGTCGGCGAGCGCTGCGTCGCCTGCCGTCCCGACGCGCCGCGGCTGTCGAAGGAGGAAGTCGCGAAGCTCTCGTCCACGCTTCCAGGCTGGAAGGTCGAAGAGGTCGAGGCCGTGCCCCGCCTGGTGCGCGTCTACAAGTTCAGGGACTTCGCCGAGGCGATCGCGTTCACGAATCGCGTGGGAGAGATCGCCGAGGCCGAGGACCACCACCCCGCGCTGCTCACCGAGTGGGGCCGCGTGACGGTCTCGTGGTGGACGCACGCGATCGGCGGGCTGCACCGCAACGACTTCATCATGGCGGCGAAGACCGATTCTCTCCTGTCGTAGGGGTCGGAGCCGACTTGCGCTCCGCTCAGACAGGTGAAGGCGAGCAGGCCCAGAGTCGGCTTGGACGCGAGGTCGAGCTGCGCGGCGCTCCAGTGCATCGTCACCAGCGCGTCGAACTCGAGATGTGCCGCTCGATCCTCCCCCGCCGCCCACGGGGCGGCAGAGCGCCCGCCCCGGCCAGAATGGTCGAGTGATCTGCGGCCCCCGCCTGAATCGTCGACGGAGTCGTCGGCCCCTTGCATGTGGTGTGCAAGGGGTCGACGGCTCCAAGGGCTCGCCGTTCGCTCCCGGCCAGCCGATCGAACGCCACCCAGTCCACGCGGTAGAGCGTGTAGTACGCCGGCTCCGGGTGCTGAATGCCGCGCCGGTCGACGCGCCCCACGAGGATCACCGTGAGGCACGCCGCGTACGGGCTCTGGAACAGCATGCGCCGCGGCAGGTCGGCGCGGTCGACCAGGTAAGGCGCGCGCGAGACGCCCTCGTAGCGCAGGTTCGTCACGAGGTCGTCGTACGGGTAGCGCTGGAGCAGCGGCGTGATCGCGGGCGTGACCAGGCCGGCGAGATCGACGACCGGGCGATCCGCGAAGTAGCCGAACGCGCCGATGTCCGGAATCGCGATCTCGGTGCCGGGGGCCGTGTGGTCGCGGCACCAGCAGCCTAGCCGGCCGAGCGTCCCGTCGACGTCCTCGCTGAACGCGGCGGCCTGCGGCACCACGAATCGCGCGTAGGTGAACAGGCTGTTGCCGATCGAGAGCCCCCCCACCACGACGAGTCCCGTCATGACGAGCGCGGGGCGTCGACGCGATCCGGCCGCGAGCCACGCCAACGTTCCCCAGGCGTAGGCCACGACCAGCGGCAAGATCGGCACCAGGTAACGCGAGATCGCCGGGACGCCGCGCACGGCATAGAGCAGCGGCAGGCCGAGCAGCCACGCCAGCGGCACGAAGTGGTCCGCGCGCCGCACCCAGAAGCGCGAGACCAGCGCCGGCAGGAATGCGACGAGTACCAGCACTTCGACGCCGCGCACGGCGACCACCGCCTTGAACTCGGTCCACAGGAGGTGCGCG
>JBDTYW010000263.1:0-3969 GCA_040005445.1 Candidatus Eiseniibacteriota bacterium | reverse complement strand
TAGAGCTGCCCGCCGAACCAGCGGATGACCGCGTCGGAGCAGACGCTCGCGCGATTGTTGACCGCGGTCCTCGGGGGACCGAACTCGACCGTCGAGATCGCGCCCGACCCGAAGTCGGTGCAGTACACGTAGGCGCGCGTCCCGGCGGCACGCGCGGGCGGAGCGGCGGTCGCAAGCGAGGCGCACAGGAGGAGGAGGAGCCGGGAAAGCCGCCGGAGTTTCAAGGGAGGTCCGCCTTTCGATCGAGGTGAAAGCGAAGCCCGAGCGCCCACGAGCGCCCGGGAAGGGGATAGCCGCCGAAGTCCTGCGCCCGCGCATCGCCGACGTTGCGGCACTCAACGACGACGTCGGTGCGAAGGCGCGCGAACGCGTAGGACGCGCCGAGGTCGACGAGCGCTCGGCCCGGGACGGTGATCTGGTTGTAACGATCGAGGTGAAAGGACGACACCGCGTGCAGCTCGCCGAAGCCGCGCACCGGGCCGCGTTCGAGCGAGAGCCCGAGGCTGGCCTCGTCTCGCGGGCGGCCGGGCAGGTCCTTGCCGCGCCAGTACGCGACCTGCCCCTGGTCCCTCGTCCACTGGCGGGTCCACGACAGGTCGGCCGAGAGCCCCCACGCCCAGGCTGCGCGCGTCGCCAGCTCGAGACCTTCGAGGCGCGCGGCCGCGACGTTCTGCGCTACCGACGTGCGTGCGGAGTTCTGGAGGAATACCAGGAGATCGTCCGCATCCGAGCGATAAACCGAGACTTGCGCCTCGAGCGTACGCGGACGGCCGGCCCGGCCGGCTGCGAGCGCCCACGCGCCCGTCAGCCCGGCGTCGCGCGTGAGCACGCGCTCGGGCCGGGCATCGCGATTGCCGTGGACGCCGCCCCGGTTGCCGAACAGCTCCTCGAGGGTGGGCGTGCGCGCGAGCCGCGCGAGCGAGGCCTTGAAGGCGAGCGTGCCCGCGCCGCTGCTCGCCAGCTCGACGCGGGCGCCGACGGTCCAGCGCGTCAGGCGGGTCGTCCGATGCGCGGCCGGGGAGGGCAGTGCGCCGGGATAGGCCGGCCCCGCGGGGAACGCGTCGAACGTCAGCTCGCGCCGGGCCTGCACGGTCACGCCGAAGCGGCCGTCCCCGGGCGACCAGCGATCCTCCGCGCCGTAGACGGCCAGCTCGCGCTGCGAGATCGGGAGCACGCGCGGCGACGGCAGGTTGACGCGCGGCGTATAGCGCTCGCGCCGGCCCTCGCCGAGCAGCGCCAGGCGGTGCGTCCCGCCAAGCGCCCCGGGCAGGGCCAGCGCGGCCTCGCCGCGCCCGCCGTAACGCACGGTGCGGTCGTCGTTGTCCTGGCGGGAGCCGCTGAGCTCGCGCTCGGGATCGCTGAAGCGATCCCGCTGCCGGGCGTAGAACGCTGACAGCGCCGGCGCGAGCGGCCACGCCTCGAAGGCGGCACGCAGCATGCTCACGTCACGATCGGTGCGCAGACGCGCGAGCAGCGCCGTGTTCGCGCCGGTCCCGGGAACACCCTGGCGCTTGTCGAGACGATCGTGCGTCAAGGAGACGCGGGTTCCCCCGATCGCCTGCGCCACGCGCGCGGTCAGCGCATAGGAATCGAACGCGTTGTTCGCCCGCGTGCGCAGGGTGTCGTCGGCCGAGTTCGCGTTCGTGGAGTTGTCATCGAGGTAGCGGAAGTCGCCGTCGCTCGAGAGGTGCTGGCCGACCGCCATGAGCGTGGTGCGGGCGCGCGTGGCGCCAACCGCCGCATCCAGCTTACGGGTGCCGAAGCTGCCGCCGCCGACATCGGCGCGCATCCAGCCGCCCGGCGTATCGCGCGTGACCAGCTCGACTACGCCGCCGCCGGGCGCGTCGAACGCGAGCGGGGCGCCGCCGCGGTAGACCTCGATCCGGGACAACGCCTCGATCGGGAGGTCGGCGGCATTGACCACGCCGTACTGCGCCTGGTTGAGCGGCGCCCCATCGAGGTAATACGCCACCTGCGCGCTGGAGGAACCGCGGATCGAAACCGCGCTGAACGCGCCGAGGCCGCCGAACTGGCGCACGTGGACGCCCACGCCGCGCGCCAGCAGGTCGCTCACGGTGCCCAGACGGCCGTAGGCCGGCGTGACGTCGTACGAGCGCGCGAAACCCGGGGCGCGGCGCAGGGCCGGGTCGTCGATCGGACGCGCATCGCGCACGTCCACGGTGGGCAGCGTGAATACGCTGTCGCCGGAGGCGAGCACCGCCAGTAGTCCCAATACCGGAAAGAAGGACACGACGAGGTCTCCCGCCTCGTGGCTGGTCCAAGCATGCGACTCGGCACGGCGGGAGATCATGAGGGGCGGGCGCCCGAACGCGGGACGACGCAAAAACCCCAGGCTCTCTCACGCGGAGAGTCGCGGGAACGTGGACCGGGCAGGTCTCCTGACTGAGGGCTTGGCGCCGGTTCCGCCTTCCCGGCCTCGCGGCCAGTGGCGTCGTGGAATCGCGGCTCGCCCATCACAGTGACGGGATCGTGGGGGATTCGCACCCCCTTCCCTTTTCACCCCTGAGTTGCGGGGCACCCGATCGAATCTGTCCGCACGTTAGGCGCGCGGCCGCGCGGGGTCAACCGGGATCGCGCGCCGCGATCGCGCCGGCCCAGCGCCGGGCGAAGGCTCCCCGATGCAGAATGCAACGCGGTTCCCCTTCAGCCATGCGCCCCATCCGCCGATAACCGGCACGGAGGGAGCATGTCCGTGGATCACCCGGAAGACGAACATGGCGTGACCGGCAGCCCGGGCGCGCGCGACGAAGGCATGAGCCAGGTGCCCGCGCGCATGAAGCCCATGAAGCTGCCAAACACGCCGATCAACGGTTTCGGTGCGCCCCTGGAGGCCGGCGACGGGAGCGCGTCGTCCCCGACGTCCGCGGGCGAGGCCGCGCCCACTCCGCTGGCTCCGGGGCTCGCGGCGTTCGATGACGAGCAGCGCGAGCTGCAGACCATCGGCCGTCTGCGCGACTGGATGCGCATCATGGTGCGCGCGCTCAAGGCCAAGCGCATGTACCCGGCGAACAATCCCCAGCTCCAGCGCATCCTCGCCGAGGCCACGATCTCGATGTCCGAGACGCTCGAGGCGGTCGGCGACCTCCACGTCACCGTGCAGCAGTTCGACCTCCTGTTCCTCGGGCAGAGCATCTACAACAATACGAGCAAGAAGGAATCGATCGCGTTCCGCTTCTCCAAGGACGGCATCACGGAGCTCGTGTTCCAGGAGGGTTTGGCCTCCGAGGAACTCGAGGACTTCCTCTCGGTGATGGCGCACGCGATGGAGTCGGCGTCGCTCGAGGACGATCTCGTAACGCTGCTGTGGGAACAGGAGTTCTCGCACATCTCGTATGCCTACCTCGCGATCGACGATCTGCACGAGAGCATGGACCTCCAGCAACTCGGCGAGGAAGCGCGCGCCGAGCTCGAGCTCTCCTTCCCCCAGCGCGATGAATCCGAGCCGGTGGACGAGGCCACGGGCGTGCCCTGGACCGAGCATCACGGCTGGACCGCCGAGGACGGCGGCTCGGGACACCGCGCCGATGACTGGAACGAGCTGGTGCCGGTGGCGCACGTCGATGAGACCTGCTCGAGCGACTTCCTCCACCTGACGTCGCAGGAGATCGAGGCGCTGGCCGAGGAGATTCACCGCGAGCACTCGCGCTCGCTGCACGACGTCGTGCTCGAGATCCTGACCGAGCTCGCCGAGGACGAGCGCAAGCCCGAGGCGTTCGCCGACCTTGCGCGCGCGTTCGGCGATCTTCTGATCGTGGTCGTGCAGGAGGCCGACCTGAGGCATGCGGTCGAGATCGTGGCCACGCTCAAGACGCTCTCCGCCAGCCGCGGGCACGACCCCCATGGCTTCATGCCCGACGTGCGCGACCTCACGGCCCAGGCGGTCTCCGCGCTCGGACGCCACCCCGAGGCGGACGCCTCGCTGCTCCCGGAATTCCTCGTCCATCTCGG
>JBDTYW010000262.1:0-3989 GCA_040005445.1 Candidatus Eiseniibacteriota bacterium | reverse complement strand
CTCACCCGCCAAGGTATTGCATGGCTCGTGATCTGATCAGGCGGCCGGCGTCTGATTCCATATACAAGCGGCGTGCCACGGAGGTCCCGTCCGGGGCGACGCTTGACGACACCTTGACGGAGGCGGCTACGCGTTGCCCGACAACATCTTGAACAAGATGAACCGGAGCGCGCCACGAACCGGCGCAACGCCCGGGCCCGGACCATTGCGCGATGATGCACAGGTCGCCCCGGAATGTGGCGCGGGGCTCCGCATGGTGTGGCGGGCGCGCATCACCCGGGGGGCGCTGGCCCTCTCGATCGCCGTCTTCGGCGGAATCGGGGCCTCCGGCTGCGGCGGTGGCGCGAAGGACCTCACGATCCCGGTCGTTTACGTCGTGGGCGGCCGCGTCGTGGACGCGACGACGAGCCCGATCTCGGGCCTCGCCGGCGCGACCGTGGGTGTCGACGGCGAGCCGCGGATCCGAGGGGTGACCAGCGACGCGGACGGCTACTTCGTCCTCCAGGGTCTGCCGGCCGGCCTCCATCGTTTGCGGGCCGACCTGCCGGGCCGCCGCACGACGGTCACCTACGACTTTCGGGTGACGCGCAACCTGGTCAACGCGGTGGTCCCGCTGTTCACGGACGTGGAGATCGACTCGGTGCTGGCGGCGCGCGGCGCGCCCGCCTGGGATCGCGGGCAGGGGCTGTTCGGGCTGTTCGCACTCAAGAGCACGGGCGTGCCGCTGGGCGACGCATTGGTGACGTTCGCGCCTTCGCCGGGCGGCACATTGGTCCAAACCGGCGAGGGCAAGGACCCGATCGTGCTCGTCAACGCGAGCATCGGCAATTTCGCGCTCTCGCTCGCGCGCGGGGGCTATGTCTGGGACGGGCCCTATAATGTGGCGCTGCGGCCGGGCGTGGTTCTGTTCGCCGCCCCGCGGGCGCGGCCGAACTTCAACGGCTTCGTGTTCGCAGGGCGCGCAAGCGGCCCCCCGGTGGCGGGCGCCGAGGTGAGCGTGCTCGAGGGCCCGACCCCGGGCGTCACCTCGACCACGAATTTCCTCTCCCAGTTCTCGCTCGTTGGCCTGTCCGTCGGGCGCTATGTCGCGCGGGTGACCGCCGCGGGCTTCCTGCCGACGGTGAGCTGGCCGCAGGTGCTCGACCAGGACACCACTCTGTCGCAGGTGATCGTTCCCCCCGATACGCTGCTCGCCTGGTCGCTCGCGGCCGGCGGCCCCGCGCCCGATCCCGCGCGCGGGCACGTGCTGGTCGATGCCCGGGCCGCCGAGACCGGCGAGGTGCTCGACGGCGCGACCGTGGAATTCGACCCGTTGTGGGGGGCGGCCGCAGGCGGCGGGGGCGCGGCCAGCGCCGCCCTCGCGCAGACCCTGGGGTCGCCCGCGCTGCGGCTGAACCTCGCGCCGGGCTTGTACCGGATCTTCACGCGCTCCGGGGGTCGAAACGATTCGCCCGCCACGGACTCGGTCGTCGTCCGGGCGGGCGAGGTCACCTCGACGCGCATCGACTTCTAGCGACCGACTTCTAGCGGCGGTACAGGCTCTTCACCTGGCCCCAGGTCACGGGCTTCGCCGGCGTCGAATAGCCGTTCTGGAACAGCCCGTTCGCGCGCGTACCGGCAAACACGTTTGCCGAGTCGGCCGCCACCGCTCCGACCGCGCACAGCACGGAGCGCACGTCGTTGTCCCCGGGGAGCGGCGGGCCAAACGCACGCCAGTTCGCGCCGTAGTCCGTGCTCTCCCATACCCCCTGCCCGCGCGTGCCGATGTAGAGCACGGCCGAGTTCTCGGTGCGGCGGGCGACGTCGTTCACCGGCGTGTTTGAAGGCAGCCCGGCCGAAGACGGGAACCACGACAGCCCCTGGTTCAGGCTCCGGTAGACCCCGCTCTCGGTTGCGGCATAGACCCGGTTGGAATCCGCCGAATCGATCACGAACGCGTTCGCCACGAGGCCGGCGCCGACCAGGGACCACTGGTTGTTGCCGCGGCGCCAGATCCCGCCGTCGCAGCCGGCGACCATGAACGTCCCGCCGCGCACGCGCGCCAGCGCGCGCACGTTGAGGTCGCCCAGGCCCTGGTTGATCGCGGTCCACGCCATGAGCGAGTCGTTGCCGCCGCCGGCCTTCGGGCCGCCGATGAACACCCCGCCGCCGTGCAGTCCGCAGAACACCGAGTCGGGCTTTGCGACGTGCAGGAGGATCGCGCGCGCATCGGGAAATGGCGGCAGGCCGTCGTTGATCGCGAACCAGAACGAGCCCGTGTCCTTGGTCTTGGCGATTCCGAGCGTGCCGGCCGCGACGTAGCCGACGTTCGAGTCGCGTGCGGTCACGTCGTAGGCGCTGGCCTGGAACAGGTTCGCGTACTGCGCACCGCAGTCGGTCGAGACGCCGAGGCCGCCGTTCGAGAGCGCGGTCCACGCGATGACGCACGGGTTGCCTGGCGGCGACAACAGCGAGGTGAACTCGAGGCCGGCGTAGTTCCCGCGCTGGATCCAGCAGAAGGAGCCCGCGCACGGCGACTCGGCGCGGCCGGGAAGCGCCGCGGTGAGCGTAAGGGCGACGAGCGCGGTCGCGACAAGGGCGCGCAGGGAACGATGGGGCAAGGTGAACATCCGGAGACTCCCTCTGGGGACCGCGCGCAAGGCAGGACGATGGCCCGGCGCGGCGGCGGCGCGGAAGCGGCCACCGCGACCGGGCCCTCGATTATAGCCTTGTCGGGGCCAGTCGGACCAGTCGCGCGCTGGCGGCACCCGCGTGACCCGAGAGGGAGGCGCGCACGAGGTAGACGCCCGCCGGGGCGGCCTGTCCCGCCTCGTCGCGCCCGTCCCACGCCAGGGACCGCTCGCCGGCCTCGATTTCGAGGCGCCAGGACCGCACGGCGCGGCCCGCGGCATTCCGGATCGCGACCTCGAGCATGCCCGCGGCTTCGGCGCGCAGGCGGATCGTCGTGGCGGAGCCCCCGGCGGCCGGATTCGGGGCGATGCTCGCAAATCCAATGCCCCCGGTTGCGACGCCCGCGGCCGGCAGATCGGCCACCCCGACCGGTTCGACGACGTCGAACGCCACATCCGAGGGCGGCAGCCCGGTCGCGATCGGGCCGACCGTCAGGGGCGCATTCGTCACCGCGCTGAACACGCGGATCCCGGGACCCGTCCCGGTACGATCGCACAGCCAGACCTCGTCGCGATCGTTCACCTCGACGTCGCCGAGCACGAAGCCGCTCCCCGGGAAGACGGTCGCGACCGACGGCGCGCCCGCGCGCTGGTAGGACACGAGGTTGGTGTTGAACGCGGCGTCGCTCACGACGCAGAACGCGCGCGCAGCGCCGCTCGCGCCCGGCCCGACCGCCACGTCGTTGACGTCGCCGCCGAGTTGCGCCTCGGTGACCTCGACGATCGACGACGTCAGCGTGCGCGGATCGAGACGCACCACGCCGCCGTCGGCGACTCCGTACGCGCCGGTGCACCCGAGCAGGAAGTTCCCCTCGGGCGTGGTCGCGAACTCGGTGCTCGGGTTGGTGCGCGGCAGCAGGATCCCCTGGATGCCCGGGGCGATCGGGTCGGCGTCCACGAACTGGTCGGTCTGCGTGTCGATCACGACCACGAGACTCGAGTCGGTCGGCAAGAAGGAGTTGTCGCGATCCAACCGCTGGCACGATACGAACAGCCGCCCGGCGTGGTAGGCGAGGCGATTCATCTCGGGCAGGCCGTCGTGATCGGCGAACGGCGCAAGCGAGATGCTGTTGACGAACGCACCCGTCGAGGGGTTGACGATCCACAGGTCGGCCTTGTCGTAGCGCGTCACGTACGCCTTGGTCGGCGAGACCACGTAGATGTCGTTCGGGTTCGAACCGTTGCCGACCGAGAACTGGCGCACGACGGAAAACGTGGTCGGGTCGAGGATCCGGATGTTGTCGCACCCGAAGCGCTCGATCCCGTAGAGCTGCCCGCCGAACCAGCGGATGACCGCGTCGGAGCAGACGCTCGCGCGAT
>JBDTYW010000261.1:0-4006 GCA_040005445.1 Candidatus Eiseniibacteriota bacterium | reverse complement strand
ACAGGTCCTCGCCCTCGATCTTGTACATGTCGTCGGCCATCTTCGGCAGCTGGCCCGTCCCCCGGAGCGAGCGCGAGTTGATCGCGATCGCGGGGTGCACCTCGAGGTAGCCGTGCTGCTCGACGTGCAGGTCGAGCATGAAGTCGATCAACGCGCGCACCAGCTTCGCGCCGTCGCCGACGAACAGAGGAAAGCCCGATCCGGCGAGCTTTGGCCCGCGCTCGAAGTCGACGAGGCCGAGCGCGGCGGCGATCTCCCAGTGCGGCTTCGGCGTGAAATCGAACTTGCGCGGCGTGCCCCAGGTCGCGATCTCCAGGTTTGCGCTCGAGTCCCGGCCCTCGGGCACGGACTCGTGCGGCACGTTCGGGATCCACAGCACGGCCTCGTCGAGTTCCTCCTCGACCGCGCGCAGGCGGGCGTCGAGCTCCTTGATGCGATCGGAGACGGCCTTCATCGCGGCGATGCGATCAGCCGCGTCCTCGCCGGCCCTCTTGAGGCGCGCGATCTCCTCGCTCGCGCTGTTGCGCTGCTGCTTGAGCCCGTCGGCCTGTTGCAGCAGGGCAAGGCGCTCGCCATCGAGTTCGTAGAACCGCTCCATCTGCGGCGGCAGCGCGCCCGCCTTCTTGATCACCCCGGCGCGGATCGCGTCGCCATGTTCCCGCAACACCTTCGGATCGTGCATCGAGCGTTTCTCCTAACCCTGGGCGAGCACGCGCGCGGCCTCGCGCGCGGCCGAGATCACGTGGTCGATCACGGCGACGTCGTGCGCCGCGGACAGGAACCAGGCTTCGAACTGGCTCGGCGGAAGGTACACGCCGCGCTCGAGCATCAGCCCGTGGAAGCGCCCGAAGCGCGCGGTGTCGGCGCGCTTGACGGCGGCGAAATCACCGGCCTCGCCCTCGAGGAAGAACGCGGTGCCCATCGAGCCCACTCGCGTCACGCACGCGGGCACGCCGGCCCCCGAGAACGCCTCGGTGAGACCCTGCTCGAGCCGGGCGCCCGCGACCTCGAGCGCGGCCCACGGCCGCGTCTGCGCGAGCGTCGAGAGCGTGGCCGAGCCCGCGGCGATCGCCACCGGGTTGCCCGAGAGCGTGCCCGCCTGGTAGACCGGGCCGGCCGGGGCCATGCGCGACATCAGGTCGCGGCGGCCGCCGTAGGCGCCCGAGGGGAAGCCGCCGCCGAGGATCTTCGAAAGCGTCGTGAGGTCCGGCCGGATCCCGTACAGCTCCTGCGCACCGCCCGGCGCGACCCGGAAGCCGGTCATCACCTCGTCGAAGACCAGCAGCGCGCCGCTCTGGTCGCACACCCGGCGCAGCGTCTCGAGGAACCCGAGCCGCGGCGGGACCACGCCCATGTTCGCGGCGATCGGCTCGACCAGCACGCAGGCCACCGAGGCGCCCCGCTCGGCGAAGAAGCGCTCGACCGCGGAGCCGTCGTTGTAGGGCAGGACGGCGGTCAGCGCGGCGAGTGCGGCGGGCACGCCGGGGCTGTCGGGGATGCCGAGCGTGAGCGCGCCCGAGCCGGCGGAGACCAGCAGCGAGTCGGCGTGGCCGTGGTAGCAGCCCTCGAACTTGACGATGACGTCGCGGCCCGTGGCCGCGCGCGCGAGGCGGATCGCGCTCATTACCGCCTCGGTGCCCGAGTTGACGAAGCGCACCTGCTCGATCGAGGGGACCATCGCCAGGACCCGGCGCGCGAGGTCGAGCTCGGGCGGGCTCGGCGCGCCGAACGACGAGCCGTTCTCGAACGCGCGCGTCACCGCCTGCACGACGTTCGGGTGCGCGTGGCCCAGGATCAAGGGCCCCCACGATCCCACGAGATCGATCAGGCGGCGCCCGTCGACGTCGAACAGGTACGGGCCCTCGCCACGCTCGAAGAACACCGGCGTGCCGCCGACGGCCTTGAACGCGCGCACCGGCGAATTCACACCGCCGGGCAACAGCTCCTGAGCCTCGCGCCAGAGCTCACGGGAGCGGCTCACGCGGTCTTTCCTTCGGCGATCCAGCGCGCGGCGTCGGCCGCGTGGTAGGTCAGGATCCAGTCGGCGCCGGCGCGGCGGATGCCTGTGAGAATTTCGAGCACGACGCGCTGCTCGTCGATCCAGCCCTGCCGGGCAGCCGCCTTGACCATGCTGTATTCGCCGCTCACGTTGTACGCCGCGATCGGTGCGTCGAAGCGCTCGCGCGCCGCGTGGATCACGTCGAGGAACGCGAGCGCAGGTTTGACCATGATCGCGTCGGCGCCCTCGTTCAGGTCCTGCTCGATCTCGCGCATGGCCTCGCGCGCGTTCGCCGGATCCATCTGGTAGGTACGGCGGTCGCCGAACTGCGGCGTCGAGCCGGCCGCCTCGCGGAACGGGCCGTAGAAGCCCGAGGCAAACTTCGCCGCATACGACAGGAGCGCGACGTCGGCGTGGCCGCCCTCGTCGAGCGCCTCGCGCAGCGCGCCGATGCGGCCGTCCATCATGTCGGACGGCGCGATCACGTCGGCGCCGGCGTTCGCGTACGCGAGCGCGGCCTTGGCGAGCAACCCGAGTGTCGCGTCGTTCGCCACGTCGCCGTGCTCGATCACGCCGCAGTGCCCGTGGTCGGTGTACTCGCAGAGGCAGACATCGGCGAACAGCGCGAGGCCGAGGTCCGCCTTCTTCAGCGCGCGTAGCGCGGTCGGCACCGGGCCGTCTTCGGCCCATGCGGACGAGCCGGTCGCATCCTTCGCCTCCGGCAGGCCGAACAGCAGCATCGCGGGCACGCCGAGGTCCTTGAGCTTCTTCGCGTCCTCGACCACCTGGTCCGCCGAGAGGTGCTCGACGCCGGGCATGACCGGAATCGGGCGGCGCACATTCTTGCCGGGCACGACGAACGTGGGCGAGATGAACGCGTCGGGCGTCAGGCGGGTCTCCCGGCTCATGCGGCGGAGCGCGCCGGTCCGGCGCAGGCGGCGCATCCGAAGTTCGGGGTACATCATGGCTCGGCTTCCTCCTCCGGGGCCGTCCACGGCCCCGCGTAGTGTTCGACCAGCGCCGCGACCAGTGCCGCCCGAGTCGCCTCGCGCGCCTCGACCTGCGGCGCGAGCCCGAGGCCCCGCAGCGCCTCGCTCGTGACCGGCCCGATCGACGCCCGCGTGATGCCCAAGAGCGTGGGCCGCGCGTCCCCGATCGCCTCGACGAACGCTCGCGCGATCCCGCCGCTCGTGAACGTGACCGCGTCGAGGTCTCCGGCGAGCAGGGCCGCGCGCGCGCGCGCCACGCCCCCGGGCCACGGTCGCGTGCAATAGGTCGGGGCGACCTCGACGATCGCGCCCGCCGCGGCGAGCGCGCGCTCGAGCACGTCGCGCGCCTCGAGCGCCCGCGGGATCAGGATGCGGCGGCCGGCCAGCGGCTCGGCGGACATGAACTCGACCACGCCCTCGGCGCGGAACTCCTCGGGCGCGCCGTAAGCGGCGAGGCCGCTCGCCTCGAGCCCGCGCGCGGTCGCCGGGCCGATCGCGACCAGCCGGGCCGGGACGCGCGCCAGCTCCGCCAGGTCCTGCCCGAGCGCTTCCATGCGCGCGACCAGGCGCGGCAGTGTGTTCGCGCTCGTGAAGACGATCCAATCGTAGGCGGACAGCCGCCCGAGTGCCGCGTCGAGCGGGCCGAAGTCGGGCGGATCGACGAGCTCGATCGCCGCGGCGAGCAGCACGCGCGCGCCCAGCCGCTCGAGCGCTTCGGCGAGCGGGCCCGCCTGCTCGCGCGCGCGCGTCACCGCGACGCGCCGGCGGGCCAGCGGCCCCGTCGGCGCCCCCGCGATCACGAGTCGAACAACGCCCGCGCGCGGCGCACCACGCGGTCCCCGCCCTGGTCGAGCAGGTCGATCGCGAGCCGCTTGCCGATGGCCGCAGCCTGCGACTTCTTGCCCTGGTGGTCGCCCCGGTACACGTCGATGCCGTCGGGGCTGAGGATGATGCCCGTGACCACGATCTCGCCGCCGATGACCTCGGCGAGCGCGCCCGCGGGGGACTGACAATTGCC
>JBDTYW010000260.1:0-4025 GCA_040005445.1 Candidatus Eiseniibacteriota bacterium | reverse complement strand
ATGACCTTCTGCGGCTCGACGTTGATCACCTTCTCGCGCATGTCGACGTTGATCAAATCCTCGATGAACGGCACGAGGAACGTCAGCCCGGAGCCCACGGTCACGCGATACTTGCCGAGCCGCATGACCAGGCCCTTCTCGTACTGCTTCACGATGCGCGCGGTGCGCGCGAGCGTGATCAGGCCGAATCCCGCGAACACCGCCAGCAGCACCGTGAACAGCACGTTGGTTTCGCCCACGCTTCACCTCACCTTGAGTGTGACGCCGTCGATGGCGTCCACAGTGACCATCGCCCCGGGCTCGCGCGCGGGCTGACTCGCGGCATCGTCGACCAGTCGAGCGCGCCAGAGCTCGTCGCCCAGCCGCACCATCCCGGGCGTATTCGGGCCGATGCGCTCGGTGACCTGCGCGCTCTTGCCGAGCAGCGCGTCGGTGTTCGTCGGAATGTGCTTGCCGGTCACCCGCGCGCGGATGTGCCGGCGCAGGAACGCCAGGTAGAGGAACGCGAGCGCCCCGGAGGAGAACAGGCCGACCTTGGCCGACCCGAAGACCAACCCCGCGGCGCCGCCGGCGACGAGCGAAGCGCCGAGCAGCGCGAGATCGAAGCCCGTCGCCGCACCGAGCATGACCTCGACGGCAAACGCGATCACTCCCGCGATGACCAGGATCCAGTTGAGCGAATTCGACACGTGGTGCCTCCCGTCGGCGCAGGGGAATGCGCGCCGCGCGGGGGCAACGTTAGCCGCGATCGAGGTGGCCGTCCAGCGCTCTCGCGCCGGGGCGGATCAGCGGTAGAGCGCCCTGACCTGGCCCCAGGTCGTGCTGTTCGTGGGCGTCAAGAAGCAGTTGCTCCCGACCCGCCCGGCCTCGAGCGCCACGTCCACGCCGTCGACGATGCCGTTGTGATCGAGGTCCCCGTTCGGGCCGAAGGTCCCCAGCAGGGCGTTGAGCGCCGCCTGGTCCGAGGAGTCGACGTCGAGATCCCCGTCGAGATCGGTCGTGCGCGGGCGCGCCCGCGTGATCAGGTCGAGCGCCGTGCCGACGCGCACCCGCCCGGTCGAGGCGCCGCCCGCCTTGACGTGAAACGTGACCGACCCGGCGCCATTGGTGGTGCCGAGGATCCGGCCGTCGTGATCGGGGTCCTGCTCATTGCACAGGACGATTCCCGTGGCCTCGGTGAAGTCGAGCACCACGGTGCCGCCCACGATCGGCGCGTTCGTGTTGTTGCGCAGGAGCACGGTGTAGCCGAAGCTGCCGTCGGGCGAGGCCACGAGACTCGTGTCGGCGACGCAAAAGCGCACGTCGGGAACGTCGGCGCGGGCGACCGCGGCGAGGCTCAGGGCGAGCAGGAGCGAGAGCGCGATCGCGAGTGCGAGCGCGGTGAGCATCTTCTGGGCGACGACGCGCGCGCCGGCGGTCGCGACCGCGACATCACCGGGGCGCGGCACGAGGTCGCGCGCGGCGGAACGATCTTTGGGTTTGGCGGACGCATGATGGGTCACGGCAGGATCCCTCCTGCGCGCGTTATCGGCGGCTTGCGCGCGGGAGTTGAGCCGGTCGTATGGTCAGGCGGGGTCGCCTTGCAGAATGCCCGAACGCGGAGCCGCCGCGGCCAGCGCGGCGAGCGCAAGCAGCAGGATCACCGGCATGTAGCCCGCGAGCGTGCCCGTCCACGGCTGCTGGAACGCCCACAGGACGCCCTGCGCCAAGACCAACGCGACCAGTCCGGCGCGCGCGAGCCCGCCGGGCGCGGCCGCCCGGATCAGCGCCACGAGCGCCCCGCCCCCGAGCACCCAGCCGTACGCCATCGGCCGCGGGTGCGCCGCCAGGTAGATCGCGACCGCCGCGATTGCCCACGCGCAGGCGTCGCGTTCGCGCGCGAGCCGGCGCAGCGGCCTCGCCAGCAGCAGCGCGAGCGCGGCGAGATAGGCGAGCCACAGGGCGACCACCGCCGGCGTCACGCCCCCGAAACGCTCGACCAGGAAGCCGAGCGCCGACGGGTTGGCCTCGTTCACGGGGAACGCGCCATACGAGGCGCCGAGGAAGCCGCGCCAGGTGGCCGCCGGACCCATCCACATCGGCACGAACACGATTGCGCCGAGCGCCGCCAGCGCGGCCGCGAGCAATTTCGGCCGCGCGCGCTGCCCGCTCGTCGGCACGAGCAGCAGCAGCAGGAATAGAGCGGGCGCGAGCTTGCACACGGCCGCGATCACGATCAGCGCCGCGAACCCGCGACGCCGCCCGGCGACGAAACACGCGAGCGCCGACCAGATCAGCGCGGCCTCGACCAGCGCCACGTTGCCCGAGCGCAGGTCCCACAGCGCAGCGGCATTCGATCCGAACACGGCGACGAGCGCGAGCGGGAACCAGCCGGCATCCTGGACGAACACGCGCTTCCACAGCACGACCAGGCCGGCGAGCAGGAGGAGCTTGAAACTCATCCAGAGCGCGAGCGCCACGGGCTGGGGCATCGCCGCGAGCGCGAGGAACGACAGGAGCGCGGCCGGGGGGTAGAGGAACGCAAGCGGGACCGGGCGCCCCGAGACCCGGACCAGGTTCTCGACGACGTAGGGATCGAGGCCGGCGTGCGCGGCCTGCGCGGCGGCGAGGTAGACGCGAAAGTCCCATTGCAGCCGCACCCCGCGCGCCGCCATGAAGCCCGTGTAGCCCGCCACCGCGAGCCCTCCGGCGAGGTTCGCGAGGCGCAGGATGAGGCCGGTGGCGGCGGTCCGATCGCGCATCGGCGTATGGTACTCTAGGCTCCGAGTTGCGACCAGACCACGGCTCTCACGGAGACCCCATGCCCGACCTCGACGACCGCACCCGCCTGCTCGAGCAGTTGCTCGAGGAGAGAATCCTCGTGGTCGATGGTGCCATGGGCACCGCGATCCAGGCGCTCGATCTCTCGGCGGACGACTTCGGCGGGCCCGAGCTCGAGGGCTGTAACGAGATCCTGGTCGAGAGCCGCCCCGAGGTCATCCGCAAGATCCACCGCGACTATCTTGCCGCCGGCGCGGATATCATCGAGACCGACACGTTCGGCGGCACGCCGCTCGTGCTCGCCGAATACGGGCTCGGCGATCGCGCGCGCGAGCTCAATCGCCTCGCCGCGCATCTCGCGGCCCAAGCCGCGGCCGAGGCCTCAACGCCGGCGTGGCCGCGCTTCGCCGCGGGCTCGATCGGCCCGACCACGAAGGCGATCACGGTCACGGGCGGCATCTCGTTCGAAGGCCTCCGGGACACCTTCCGCGAACAGGTCCTCGGCCTGGTCGAGGGCGGCGTCGACCTCCTGATCATCGAGACGCAGCAGGACACGCGCAACGTCAAGGCCGCGCTGCTGGCCACCGACGAGGCGTTCGCGGCGCTCGGCCGCCGGGTGCCGGTCATGGTCTCGGGCACGATCGAGGCCACGGGCACGATGCTCGCCGGCCAGGGCGTCGAGGCGCTCTACGCGTCGATCATGCAGCGCGACCTGCTGTCGGTCGGGCTCAACTGCGCGACCGGCCCCGAGTTCATGACCGACCACCTGCGGAGCCTTTCGGCGATCGCGAAGACCCGCGTCTCGTGCATCCCGAACGCCGGCCTCCCCGACTCCGAGGGCCGCTACCTCGAGACGCCCGAGGGCATCGCGCGCGTGCTCGAGCGCTTCGTCGATCTCGGCTGGCTGAACATCGTCGGCGGCTGCTGCGGCACGACCTACGCGCACACCGCCGCGCTGGCCGCGATGGTCCAGGGCAAGCGCCCGCGCGTGCCCGCGCTCCACCACCGCACCGTGCTTTCAGGGATCGACTTCCTCGAGGTCGGCGACGACAACCGCCCGGTTCTGGTGGGCGAGCGCACGAACGTGATCGGCTCGCGCAAGTTCAAGCGACTGGTCGGCGAAGGCGCGTGGGAAGAGGCGAGCGAGATCGGCCGCAAGCAGGTCAAGGGCGGTGCGCAAATCGTGGACGTGTGCCTCGCCGATCCCGACCGCGACGAGATGGCCGACATCGTGACCTTCCTGCCCGAGCTCATCAAGAAGGTCA
>JBDTYW010000259.1:0-4050 GCA_040005445.1 Candidatus Eiseniibacteriota bacterium | reverse complement strand
GCTAGTGGCCGGCAGAGGCGACGTTGGTGCCCGACGAGCGTAAGCGTATCGAAGACCTGGAAGAGCGCGTCGTCTCCTCCCTGGAGACGAACGCGGCCGGCCATCTTCGAGACTTGGAGACGCTGGCCGACCTGTACTTCCAGGTCGAGCATTACGAGCCCGCGCTCGAGACGCTGGACGGTCTGCTCGCCAGTCCGGGCGCGGCGCAGCTCTCGGCTCCGCGTCGCGCCTCGCTCACGCTCAAGCAAGCCTCGATTCTGCGCCGTCAGGGGCGCTTCCACGATGCCTGGGAACGACTCGCACCCCACGTCGAGGATGGAGACTCCGTGCTTCCGCGCGCGCTCGTCGCGGCATGCGCGATCGAAGGCGCGATGCTGCTCTGCCACCTCGCGCGCTATGACGAGGGGCTCGCGCTCGCCCACCGCGGCGTCGGCCTCGCCGAAGCCGAGGGCGACCGCGCGCTGACCGCGCGCGCCGTCGGCCAGGTCGGGTTCGTGCAGCTTCGCCGCGGCGACATGCTGCTCGCGCGCGAGAGCTACGAGGACGCGCTCGCGCTCTTCCGCCGGCTCGGCGACGACGGCCAGGTGGCCTGGGTTCGCAACAATCTCGGCATCATCTGCAAAAACCTGTGCGAGTGGGACGCCGCGCGCGGCCACTTCGCGGAGGCGATCGCGATCCACCGCCGGCTCGGCCAGGGTGCGCTGCTCGGCAATCGCCTGCAGAACCTCGGCGTCCTGCTGGTCAAGAGCGGGGCCTGGGAACGCGCGCAGGGGGTGCTCGAGGAGGCGCGCCAGTGCCTGATCCAGGCCGGCGACCGCTGGGGAGTCGTCATCAACCTGCTCGCGCGGGGCTGGCTCGCGCGCGTGCAGGGACGGCAGGAAGACTCCGCCGCACTCCTCGCCGAGGCGCTCGACCAGAGCCTGGCCGAGGGGTTCCTGCGCGAGGAGGCTCTCGCCCGCGAATTCCTGGGCGATCTCGCATTCGACCGCGGGCAGGTGGACCGCGCCGCCGAGTCCTACCGTGCCGCGCTCGTGCTCGGGGAGCGTCAGGCGCCCGCGGGCGACATCGTGAGCGAAGTGCTCCGCCGGATCGCCGAGACCGAGATCGTGCGTGGCCGGTTGGACGCGGCCGAAGCGACGATCGAGCGCGCCCATCACGTCTGCCGATTGCTGGATGATCGCTACGAGAACGCCGTGCTGCAGCGCGTGCGCGGGCAACTCGCGATCGCGCGCGGACGGCAGGCCGATGCCGAGCATGCCCTGCGCGCCGCGGTGAACCTGTTCGGAGAGATGGGCGAGCGCTTCGAGCGCGGTCGGGCGCTCGCGCTCCTGGCCGGCGTGACGAGCGAGGTCGGGGAGTCGCGCAAGCTGCTCTACCGCGCGAGCGCGTGCTTCGCCGAGGTGGGGGCCGAGCGTCAGCTTGCCGCCGTCGAACTGGAGCTGGCCGCCAGCAAGGGCCACTCCGCCGGGCCCGGAGCGCCGGCGGCCGAGCCGCCGAGCCGTCTGGGCCGCCGCAAGCTCGCCAATCCGGGGCTGGTCGGCCCTTCGCGGTCCATGGCCCGCGTCGCCGACCTCGTGACCCGAGCCGCCGGAACGGATCTCTCGGTGATCCTCGTCGGCGAGACCGGGACCGGAAAGGAACTCGTGGCGCGCTCGATCCACCAGCAGAGCCGCCGCGCCGAACGCACGTTCCTCGCGGTCAACTGCGGCGCCCTGCGCGCCGAACTCGCGCTCTCGCAGCTGTTCGGCCACCGCCGCGGCGCGTTCACGGGTGCGCACGCCGACGGCGTGGGCTTCGTCGAGGGCGCGCACAACGGCACGCTGTTCCTCGACGAGATCGGCGAGTTGCCGGCGGACGTGCAGGTCACGTTGCTGCGCTTCCTCGAGTCCGGCGAATACCTGCGGCTGGGCGAGACCCAGGTCCGCCGCGCCGACGTGCGCATCGTGGGGGCGACCCACGTCGACCTGCGGCGCTCGGTTGCCGAACGCAGCTTCCGCGCCGACCTGTTCTATCGCCTGCACGAACTCGAGATCGAATTGCCGGCGCTGCGCGATCGCAGCGAGGACGTCTTGCCGCTCGCGCGCCACTTCCTCAAGGCCTACGGCGGGGACGCCAACCCCGTGATCGACGATGCGACCGCGCGTCTCTTGCTCTCGCACCCGTGGCCGGGCAACGTGCGCGAACTCGAGAATTGCATCAAGCGCGCGCTGGCCATGCAGTCGCGCGCCGGCGAGCCGCTCCAGCCCGACGCGCTGGCTGAGTTCTTCGAGCGCGCGCCCGCGAAGGCCCCGTTCGAGGCCGCTCCGCGCTCTGTCCGCGAAGACGACGCCGCGGCCGCGCAGCGCAGCGGCGCAGCCCTGAGGGCGGAGATCGCAGAGTCCGATCGCCGCGAGATCCTGCGCGTGCTCGACGAGGCCCAGGGCAACAAGAGCCGGGCGGCCGAGCGCCTGGGCGTTTCGCGCAAGACGCTGTACGCCCGCATGCGCCGCCTGGGCCTCGAGGTCGGGGACCCGACGTAACCCCGCACGCGGGGATCTGTCCCCCGCAGGTAACAACTTTCAAACGATTTTTGGACAACAAGATGGCCACCAACTTGGTGGCCATCTCCATTTTCGGGGGATACACCGACCCGACGATCGGCCGACTCCACAGATCGTGCGGAAAATGAAACTCAAATGTCCACAAGAGGTTAGCTCGATCTTCCGGCTGGGACCCCAGCCCAGCATGCGTTTGGCACGAGCATTGCGATTGTGGGGATGTGGGTACGGGTTGTAAGACCCGTAAAGACATGAAGATCTCCGTGTCACCGGAGAGCCATCCAAGCCAACCGACCCGTAGGGGGTCCGACAGGGGGTGAGTGCACAACCGATCCGGTAGTGCCCAAGTGAGCTAGTGTCGCAGTTCAAAAAAACTCAATACGCCCGGTCAACGAAGAAGGGGTAGGTGGCGGCGTCATCCCGGTCTGCCGCAACTACCCTGGACGAGAGAGGGTGGGTCGACGGCGGCTGAAGGAGACCTCGAAGGTCAGCTGCCCCGAACCTGCCCTTCTCTCATTATTTGTTTTCCCCGCACTGGCTTGTGAATTTCCGTGCAAGAACCCCTGCCACGCACAGGTCCGACGCGCTATGATGCGCCCGGCTCGCCCGACGGGCGCGCGTGTCCGGCTCGGACCCGATACAGTCTTTTCTCGGAGGTCTCCTCAAGATGCGACGTGAACGCTGGATTGCGGCTGTGATGATCGCGGGCGCGGTGTGGATGGGAGTCATGGCGGGGTGCGGCCAGAAGCAGGGGGGCGGCGAGACGTCGACGACGACCTCCACCACGGAGACGACGACCGCGACTTCGGGCGGCACCGACTCGATGGCGGCGGGCGAGGTGTCGATGGCGCTCGGCGAGCAGATCGTCAAGGAGCGCTGCATCCTCTGCCACGGCGAGGACGGCAAGGGCGACGGCCCCGGCGGCGCGGCTCTCAACCCGAAACCCCGCAACTGGACGGAAGACACCTACATGGGAACGCGCACCGACGAGCAGCTCTACGACGTGATCTACAACGGCAAGGGCTCGATGCCGGCGTGGGGCAAGACCGGAATCCTCAAGGAGAACGAGATCCGCTCGGCCATCCTGAAGGTCCGCACGTTCGATCCCAAGTACAAGGCCGCGGCCAAGGGCTAGGTTCGATCCGCCCGCGAGCTGCGGGCGAGGCAGCGATCCCGCCCCGTCGTCCTCGCGGACGGCGGGGCGATTTGTTTGCGGGCCGGCGAGCGGGCCTTCTGAGGCCGGGCGACGGCGTGGTACCTTGCGTCGACACCCATGCCGCATCCGGGCTGGCGTAGCTCAATTGGTAGAGCATCTCATTTGTAATGAGGCGGTTGGGGGTTCGAGTCCCTTCGCCAGCTCTGCCCGCCGCCCGGGCGGCTTGATCCTCGCGGTGGAACCTGCTAACAATGCACAGGTCAAGGAGATGGGGAGGTGCCCGAGCTGGCCAAAGGGAGCAGACTGTAAATCTGCCGGCGCAAGCCTACAGAGGTTCAAATCCTCTCCTCCCCACTC
>JBDTYW010000258.1:0-4056 GCA_040005445.1 Candidatus Eiseniibacteriota bacterium | reverse complement strand
GCTCGAGCGCCAGATCGGCCTCGGCAAGGTCACGATGCACGCGCGCCACGAGATGGTCGACCTGATCGTGATCGACGGGCGCGCGCGCGGCATCGTGGTGCGCGACATGGTCACCGGCGCGCTGGAGACGCACTTCGGCGACGCGGTCGTGCTCGCCACGGGCGGCTACGGCAACGTGTTCTACCTGTCGACCAACGCCAAGGGCTGCAACACGAGCGCGATCTGGCGCGCCTACAAGAAGGGCGCCGCGTTCGCGAACCCGTGCTACACGCAGATCCACCCGACGTGCATCCCGGTCGCCGGCGACCACCAGTCGAAGCTTACGCTGATGTCCGAGTCGCTGCGCAACGACGGCCGCGTCTGGGTGCCGGTCAAGACCGGCGACACGCGCAAGGCGAACGAGATACCCGACGCCGAGCGCGACTACTACCTCGAGCGCAAGTACCCGAGCTACGGCAACCTCGCGCCGCGCGACATCTCCTCGCGCGCGGCGAAGGAGGCATGCGATAACGGCCTCGGCGTCGGTCCCGGCGGCCTGGGGGTGTATCTCGATTTTGCCGACGCGATCAAGCGGCTCGGCAAGCCGACGGTCGAGGAGCGCTACGGCAACCTTTTCGAGATGTACGAGCGCATTACGGGCGACAACCCGTACACGACGCCGATGCGCATCTACCCCGCGATCCACTACACGATGGGCGGGCTGTGGGTGGACTACGACCTGATGAGCACGATCCCGGGCCTGTTCGTCGGAGGCGAGGCGAATTTCTCCGACCACGGCGCGAACCGGCTCGGAGCGTCCGCGCTCATGCAGGGCCTCGCCGACGGCTACTTCGTGCTCCCGTACACGATCGGCGACTATCTCGCGCAGGTGAAGCCCGGTGCCCCCGCCGAGAGCGCGCCCGAGGTCCTCGCCGCACTCGAAGCCGCGCGCGCGCGCACGTCGAAGCTGCTGTCGATCCAGGGCGGGCGCTCCCCGGCCTCGTTCCACCGCGAGCTCGGGAAGATCATGTGGGACTACTGCGGCATGGCGCGCAGCGAGCAGGGCCTCCGGACTGCGCTCGCGAAGATTCCTGCGCTGCGCGAGGAGTTTTGGAAGGACCTCAACGTCCCCGGATCGGGCGAGCAGCTCAACCAGGCGCTCGAACACGCCGGCCGGGTCGCGGACTTCTTCGAGCTCGGCGAGCTGATGTGCCTCGACGCGCTCGAGCGCCGCGAGTCGTGCGGCGGCCACTTCCGCGAGGAGCACCAGACCGCCGACGGCGAGGCGAAGCGCGACGACGAGAACTTCTGCCACGTCGCCGCGTGGGAGTTCGCGGGAGACGGCAAGCCGCCGATCCGCAATATCGAGCCGCTGACGTTCGACAACGTGCACCTCGCCACGAGGAGCTACAAGTGATGAAGCTCACCCTCAAGGTCTGGCGCCAGCCGAACGCAAACGCAAAAGGCTCGTTTGCCGACTACACGGTCGAGGGCATCAGCCCCGACATGTCGTTCCTCGAGATGCTCGACACGCTGAACGAGCAGCTGATCGCGCGCCACGAGGAGCCGGTCGCGTTCGATCACGACTGCCGCGAGGGCATCTGCGGCGCCTGCGGCGTGGTCGTCAACGGGCGGCCGCACGGCCCGCGCGATCGCACGACCGCCTGCCAGCTCCACATGCGCAGCTTCAAAGACGGCGACGCACTGACGATCGAGCCCTGGCGCGCCGCGGCGTTCCCGGTGGTGCGCGACCTGGTGGTCGACCGCAGCTCGTTCGACCGCATCATTGCAGCCGGCGGATTCGTCTCGGTGCCGACCGGCGCGCCGCAGGACGCGAACAACCTGCCCGTGCCGAAGGAGAACGCCGACCTCGCGTTCGACGCAGCCTCGTGTATCGGCTGCGGCGCCTGCGTCGCCGCCTGCCCGAACGCCGCCGCCATGTTGTTCACCGCCGCCAAGGTCTCCCAGCTCGCGCTGCTCCCGCAGGGCCAGCCCGAGCGCAGGACGCGCGCGCTCGCGATGGTCGCACAGATGGACGAGGAGGGCTTCGGCTCGTGCACGAACCACTTCGAGTGCATGGCCGCCTGCCCGAAGGGCATCTCGGTCGACTTCATCGCGCGCCTCAACGCCGAGTTCATCACGGCCAGCGCGATCGAGGGCAAGCGTCCCGCCCGGGACGGGGATTCCGCCGCGGGCTGATTCCGATAACCCCACGGAGGCGACCATGAGCGCCCGTACCGACACCTTTCGCCAGCTCCACGAGTCCGGCACGTTCGTGATCCCGAACCCCTGGGACGTCGGCAGCGCGCACCTGCTCGAGGGGCTCGGCTTCAAGGCGCTCGCGACCACCAGCGCCGGTCTGGCCTGGACGCTCGGTCGCCAGGACAACGCCGCCACGCTCGAGGACCATGTCGCACACCTGACCGCGATCTGCGCGGCCGTCGACCTTCCGGTCAATGCCGACTTCGAGCACGGCTTCGCCGCGGAGCCCGAGAGTGTCGCCGCGAACGTCGCGCGTGCGGTCGCCACCGGCGTGGCCGGGCTCTCGATCGAGGACTCCACCGGTGACCCGGCGAAGCCCCTGTTCGACTTCGAACTCGCGGTCGAGCGTATCCGCGCCGCACGCGCGGCGATCGACCGCAGCGCCACCGGAGTCCTGCTTACGGGCCGCTCCGAGGGCTTCATCGTCGGCCGCCCGGATCTCGCGGAGACGATCCGGCGCCTCGTGGCCTATGCCGAGGCGGGCGCCGAGTGCCTGTACGCGCCCGGCCTCCGCAAGCCCGAGGACATCCGCGCCGTCGTCGAGGCGGTGGCCCCCCTCCCCGTCAACGCCCTGGTCGGCACGAATTTCACGACCGTGAACCAACTGGCCGCGCTCGGCGTCCGCCGCATCAGCGTCGGCGGCGCGCTCGCCCGCGTGGCATGGACGGGCTTCCTCGACGCAGCGCGCGAGATCCGGGAGCGCGGCACGTTCGAGGGACTCGGGCGGGCAATCCCGTTCCCCGAGCTCGAGGCTCGGTTCGAGCCACCCTCCTAGTTTCCGTCCCACCCCGGGGCCATGCTTCGCACGACTCGCGGGCCCCCGGCAGTTTCACGCGCCCCCGTGAAATGGTCCGTCTCATGCACAGCTTCCTGTTGGCCCTTCGCAGCGACGCCGATCTCCTGCGCAATCTCGAGCGGCTCGTCACGCGGGATCGCGTCACGACCGCCCGGCTCCTGGCCCACCTCGCCGAGGTCGACGCCCGGCGTCTCTACCTCCCGGCTGGCTACTCGTCGATGTACGCCTATTGCGTCGAAGGCCTCCACCTGTCCGAAGACGCGACCTACAAGCGCATCCAGGTCGCACGGACAGCACGAGAGTATCCGGCCGTCTTCAAGGCGCTGGCCGAGGGCCGGCTCCACTGCACGGCCGTGCGGCTGCTCGCGCCCCACCTCACTGCCGAGAATGCCGGCGAGCTGATCGCGGCGGCCACGCACCAGACGCGGCCCGAGGTCGAGTCGTGGCTCGCCCGGCGCTTCCCGCGGGCGGAGGCCCTTCGGCTCGATGAGGGGATCTCGCCGTTGCCCGGGCAGGTTGCCCCGGGGCAGGTCGCGGCATCTCAACCTGCCCCGGGGCAGGTTCCCGCCCGCCTCGCACCGTCGACGCCGGACCGGTATAACCTGCAGCTCACGATCGACCGGAACACGCACGACAAGTTGCGGTACGCCCAGTCGTTACTCGGTCACGAGCTTCCGAGCGGCGACCTCGCGCTCGTACTCGGTCGCGCGCTCGATGCGCTGATCGACCGGCTCGAGAAGCGCAAGTTCGGGGCCACGCCGAGGCCGCACCGCAATCCGCGGGCGCCCCGTGGCAAGCGAGTCATTCCCGCGGGTGTGCGCCGCGCGGTCTGGAAGCGCGACGAGGGCCGCTGCTCGTTCGTGGGCGACCAGGGGCATCGCTGCACCGAAAGGACGCGCCTCGAATTCGACCACGCGGATCCCGTGGCGCGGGGCGGCCGGGCGACAGTCGACCGCATCCGCCTGCGCTGCCGCGCGCACAACCAGTACGAGGCGGAGCGCGCGTTCGGCCCGGAGTTC
>JBDTYW010000257.1:0-4060 GCA_040005445.1 Candidatus Eiseniibacteriota bacterium | reverse complement strand
CGCGCGACGAGGAACTCGCGGCCCGCCTCGCGCAGGCGGCGCGCGCGCTGTCGGGGACGCAGAAGGCGGCCGCGGGCCGGGCGCTGCTCGACCTGTGGAATGCGGGCGCCCGCCGCCCCGGTGTCGCGGTCGACCTCGCGATCGCGGCCTACTACGATCGCCGGCTGGGCGAGGCCGCGCTGTGGACCGAGCGCGCGCGGCGCCTCGACCCGCGCCACCCGATCGTCGCCGAACTCGCCAAAGCGCTCGCCCAGGAAGGCGCGTGGGAGGGCCTTCCAACCGGCCTGCGGGCGCGCACCACGGGCGGGGAACTGGCGTTCGCGGCGTGCGTGCTCGCGACGCTGGCGCTCCTCCTCGCCGGGCTGAGGCTTCGCCCGGCGCGCATCGCGGGCGCGGCCGTGTTTGCGCTCGCGCTCGCCTTCGCCGGGCTGGCCGCCCAGAGCGGCGCGGCGGGGGAGGCACCCGGCCGCGCCGTCGTGCTCGGGGACACCCCGCTGTCCGACACTCCGGGCGGCGCGAGCAACGTGGATCTCGAGGCCGGGCGGGCGGTGTGGCTCGAGGGCGCGGCGGGCGACTGGATGCGTGTCCGCGCGGGCTCGCAGGTGAGCGGCTACGTCCCGAAGGGAAAGGTGCGCGCGATCTAGCGGTGGGCATCGGCCGGAAAGAGTTTCGGGGGCTTCCGACTTTCGTGTGGCTGAGAACGGCGAGCTGGCGGCCTGATCGGCTGTGCGCGGACCCGCCCTGAGGACGCGCGATGCCGATCGACAGCCTTAGGCTGTACGCGACATTGCTGGGCCTGAAGACGCCGTGGGAGATTCCGGACGTGGAGATGAAGCAGCCGGCGGGCGAGGTGCACATCCGCGTGGTGCTGCGCGAGGACACGCTGTGGGTGTGCCCGTAGTGCGGCAGCTCGGGGTCGATGCGCGATCACCCGGAGCGTCGCTGGCGTTACCTCGACACCTGCCGGTTCCCGACCCTGGTGTACGCGCCGGTGCCGCGGCTGAAGTGCCCGACGCACGGGATCAAGCAGTTGCCGGTGCCGTGGGCGGAGGCCGACGGCATCATGCAGCGCGCGGTACGGCGCGGACTGGCGCTACGGATACTCGCCGCGCCACGCCACGCGGGCGTGGACGAGACGAGCTTCCAGAAGCGGCACGAGGATGGGACGGTGGTGAGCGATTTGGAACGCGGGGTTGTGGTGCATGCCGCGGACAATCGCGGACGCGAGGCGCTCGATGGCTTCTGGACCCGCCTGATGGCCGGCCAGCGCGCACAGACCGAGGCGGTGGCGATGGACTTCTGGGAGCCTTACATCCAGTGCGGCGGCCTCGACCTCCACCCCGCGGGCAGGTGATCAGGTGCATGCTTCCAGCCACACCATTGTCGGAAGCGCCGATTTTTGTTTGACAGCCCCGCCGGGGCCCGCCTAGGATCCGCCCCACGCCGATGCTACCCGCAGACGGCCCGATTCCACCGGAGGAACGCCCGATGATCCAGCGCAAGGACACCAGCACGACCGCGGGGGTTGCGACCACCCGGGGTGCATGATCGGGCCTGATTCTCCAGCACGCTGAGACGACACGTGCCACGGGGTTTTCGCCCCGTGGCACGTGTCGTTTCGAGGCGTGCCCCGGCGAGAACTCCTCCACAAGGACCACGAACCGCGACCATCGGCGGGGGAGGTAGCAGTGAACACGGACATGGACCTGCTGCAGGATCGTCGGCTGTCCGAGGGCGGTCCCGCGGCGCCGCGGCCGACGCTCGACCTGTCGCGCGAGCGCGCGGCGGTCTGGGTGAAGGGCCTGACGCGCACGTTCGAGGCCGGCAAGAGGAAGGACGGCAAGCGCACCGTGACCGCCGTGGCCGGCATCGACCTGGCGATCGGCCGCGGCGAGCTGTTCGGCATCCTGGGGCCGAACGGTGCCGGCAAGACCACGACCATGAAGATCCTGACCACGCTGCTCTACCCGACCACGGGCGAGGTGCGGGTCGCCGGCTACGACGTGGTGTTGAAGGCGCGCGACGTGCGCCGCCGCATCGGGCTGGTCTCGGGCGGCGACAACGCGGGCTACGGCATCCTGACGGTGCGCGAATCGCTGTGGATGTTCTCCCAGTTCTACGGAGTGCCGCAGGCGGAGTCGCGCGAGCGCAGCGAGATGCTGCTCGATCGCCTTGCCCTGCGCGAGAAGGCCGACGAGCGCGTCAACCGCCTGTCGACCGGCTTCAAGCAGCGCCTTAACTTCGCGCGCGGGTTCATGTCGGACCCCGAGATCGTGTTCCTCGACGAGCCCACGCTCGGGCTCGACGTCGAATCGGCCCGCCACGTGCGCCTGTTCCTGCGCGACTGGATGGCCGAAAGACCGGGCGAGCGCACCGTCCTCTTGACCACGCACTACATGGCCGAGGCGGACGAGCTGTGCGACCGCATCGCGATCATCGACCGCGGCAAAATCCTCGCGACCGACACGCCGCAGGGGCTGCGGCAGATCGTGTCGGCCGATCGCCGCGTCGAGGTCGAGCTCGACGCCGGCACGCCGATCGACGCGCTCTCGAGGATCGCGGGTGTGCGCGTTCTGCGCGTGACGCCGCCGACCGAGCGCGGCACGTTCGCGGTCCACCTCGGCGTGGGCGAGGGCCGCGGCATGCGCGCGGTGCTGGATTCGCTCATGGTTGAGGGGCGGGCGGTGCATAACCTTTCGACCCACGACCCGTCGCTCGAGGATGTGTTCGTGGCGATCGTCGGTCGCGGGCTCGACGAGACGGTCGCACCGCGCATCGAGGTCGAGGGCGGGGGGACGGCATGAACGACAGCCGCTTCGAGCCGGTGATCACGAACCTGCGAGCGGCCTGGGCGCGGGCGTACGTGCGCATCTTTGCGGCCTCGCGCGAGCCGTCGTGGATGCTGTCGGAGACGCTCCTGCCGGTGATCGGCATGTGCGCCTACGTGTTCGTCTATCGCGCCCTCGGCGCGCCGCGCGCCTACGAGGCGTTCGTCGTGCTCGGGGGCGTGATGATGGCGTACTGGCTCGGTGTCCTGTGGTCGATGGGCACGCAGTTTTACTGGGAGAAGCAGGACGGCAACCTCGAGTTCTACCTGATGGCGCCGTGCTCGCGCATGGCCATCCTCTCGGGCATGGCGCTGGGCGGCGTCGTGATGACGTCGCTGCGCGCGCTGTCGGCGCTCGCGCTCGGCCTGTTCGTGTTCCGCGTGCCGTTCGACCTGACGCACGGGTGGACCGCGCTGGCGGTGTTCACGCTCACGCTCGGGTCGCTGTACGCGCTCGGCATGTGCCTGGCCTCGCTGTTCCTGATGTACGGGCGCGAGGTATGGCACCTCGCGCACGCGCTCGAGGAGCCGGTCTACCTGGCGAACGGGCTGTACTTCCCGGTGCGCGCACTCGGGCCGTGGGTTGCGGGCGCGATCGGCACCGTGCCGCTGGCCACGGGACTCGACGCGATGCGCCAGCTGCTGCTCGGCGCGGAGCTCGCGAAACCCCTCCTGCCGGTCGCGACCGAGATCGGGATCCTGGTCGGCTCGCTGTTCTTCTACATCGGGCTGGCCATCGTCATGCTGCGCTGGACCGAGGCGCGCGGCAAGCGCCTCGGCACGCTCATCCTGAGGCACCAGTGATGAACCCCTCGCTCACGCTGCGCGAGCGGCTCAGGCCCCTCCGGGCCTCGGCCTGGCTCGGCTTTCAGATCGAGTCGAACTGGTCGGACCCGATGGTGTTCGCGGTCTATGTGCTGGCACGCCCGCTCGCGACCTCGCTCATCCTGCTCGCAATGTACAAGGTCGTGATCGGGGGCACGGTGTCGGACCCGCGCTTCAGCTCGATCTACCTCGGCAACGCGCTCTACGCGTTCGTCATCCTGCTGCTGGTCGGGCTGTCGTGGGCGGTGTTCGAGGACCGCGAGCAGTACAAGATGCTCAAGTATGTCGCGGCCACGCCGGTCGGCCTGGTGTCCTACCTGCTCGGGCGATCGCTCACCAAGTTCATGCTCGCTACGCTCTCGGCGGTGCTCGTGATCGGCTTCGGCGTGCTCGTGCTCGGGCTGCGCT
>JBDTYW010000256.1:0-4080 GCA_040005445.1 Candidatus Eiseniibacteriota bacterium | reverse complement strand
GAACGAGATCGGCAACCTGTGCAAGCGCGAGGGCATCGACTCGCACGAGGTGATGAAGCTCTTCGTCAAGGACACCAAGCTCAACCTGTCGCCCTACTACCTCAAGCCGGGGTTCGCGTTCGGCGGCTCGTGCCTGCCCAAGGACCTGCGCGCGATCACGCACCGCGGGCGCGAGAAGAACCTCGACCTGCCCGTGCTCGAATCGATCCTGCGCTCGAACGAGCTCCAGGTGCAGCTCGCGATCGCGACCATCGAGCGCACGAAGGCGGCCAACAAGAAGGTGGGTGTGCTCGGCCTGTCGTTCAAGGCCGAGACCGACGACCTGAGGGAAAGCCCGATCGTGCGCGTCGTCGGCGCGCTCGTGGGCAAGGGCTGGGACGTGCGGCTGCACGACGCCCACGTCGACGTGGCGAAGCTGCTGGGCGCGAACCGCCAGTACCTCGAGGCCGAGATCCCGTACCTCGATCGCGTGTTCAGCAAGGACCCGCGCGAGGTCGTCGAGTCCTCCGAGGTGATCGTGATCGCCAACGGCCACCCCTCGTACCGGGACGTGCCCGGGTGGATGAAGGACGGCCAGACGCTGGTCGATCTCGTCCGCCTGGTCGAACAGCGCGAAGTCGTGCGCGGGGACTATGTCGGCCTCGCCTGGTAGCGCGCGCCGCCGCGTCCTGATCCTGGTCGAGAACCTGCCGGTGCCGTTCGACCGGCGCGTCTGGCTCGAGTCGAAGGCGCTGACCGAGGCCGGCTGGTCGGTCTCGGTGATCTGCCCGAAGGGCGGGCCGTGGACCCGGGCGTATGAAGAGCTAGAGGGCGTGGCGATCCATCGCTACGACCCGCCGCCGCCGACCAGGGGCGCACTGTCGTACTTGTGGGAGTTCACGTACTGCTGGCTGCACACCGCGTGGCTCAGCCTGCGCGTCGCCCGGCAGCGAGGCTTCGACGTGATCCACGCCTGCAATCCCCCCGACACGTTCTTCCTCATCGGCGCGTTCTACAAGCTGTTCGGCGTCCGGTTCCTGTTCGACCAGCACGACCTCTCGCCCGAGGTCTACGTCTCACGCTTCGGCAAGGAGGGGTTCTGGTATCACGGCCTGCGCCTGCTCGAGCGCCTGACCTACGCGACCGCCGACGTCGTGATCGCGACCAACGAGTCGTACCGGGAGACCGCGCTCACGCGCGGCTGGCTCGCGCCCGAGGACGTCATCGTGGTGCGCTCGGGGCCGGAGACCGGGCGCTTCGTCGGAATGGCGCCCGACCCTTTGCTCAAGCGCGGCCGGCCGTTCCTGGTCGCCTACCTGGGCGTGATGGCGCCGCAGGACGGCGTCGACTACCTGCTGCGCGCGGCGCACGCGCTGATCGCGATGCGCGGCGCGCGCGACGTGTCGTTCACGCTGATCGGCTCGGGCGATTCGTTCGACGACCTGGTGGCGATGACCAAGGAACTCGGCCTGGAGGACGTCGTGGAGTTCACCGGCCGCATCCCGGACGCGGGCGTCGAGGCGATCCTCTCGACCGCCGACGTGTGCGTGGGGCCCGATCCCAAGAACCCGCTCAACGACGTGTCGACCATGAACAAGATCCTCGAGTACATGGCGCTCGGGCGGCCGATCGTCGCGTTCGACCTGCGCGAAACGCGTTTCTCGGCGGGCGACGGGGCGCTCTACGCGCGCCCGAACGAGGTCTCGGACCTCGCCGCCTGCATCGACCGCCTGCTGCGCGATCCCGTGCAACGAGCCGACATGGGGGAGTACAATCGTCGACGCTTCCAGAACGGCATGGCGTGGGACTACAGCCGGGTTCGGCTCCTCGAGGCCTATGAGCGCATCGTCACCCGCTGAACGCGTCGCCCCCGGCGCACTTCCCGTCGAGCTGCCGCTCGCGGCGCGGCCGCTGTCGGCGGGGCCGCGCATCCCGGTCGTGCTGATCGAGAGCGGCCAGAGCGTGGGGGGGACGGAGAAGGTCGTGTTCGAGCTGGCGTGTCGTCTCGATCGCGCGCGCTTCTCGACCTCGGTCGCGCTCGCGCCGTCGCCCGCGCTCGATCGCATCGCCGCGGACCTCGAGCGCGCAGGGGTGCCGGTCGAGCGGCTGCCCGAGATGACGAACCGCTTCCAGCTCGGGCGCGCGCTCCAGACGCTCGGGTTCCTCCGGCGCTCGCGCCGCTCGATCCTGCACGTGCACCACGTGTGGCCGGCGGCCGACCGTTACCTGGTGCCGATGGCGCACCTGGTCGGCGTGCCCGCGGTGCTGGTGACCGAGCACCTGGTCGGGTACGCGCACTCGGGCGGGCAGCGCTGGCTCAAGCGCTGGGAACTGTCGCGGGCGGACCAGGTCGTGTGCGTCAGCCGCGCGGTGGCCGACGGGCTGGCGCGCGACTACGGCTTCGACGTCGAGGGCAACGGGCGGGTGATCGAGAACGGCGTGGACGCCGTGGGCCTGGATCGCATGCAGGAGCGTGCGGCCGACGAGCGCCTGCGCGTGCGCGCGCGCCTGGGCGCGGCGCCGGGCGAGCTGGTGTGGCTGTTCGTCGGGCGGCTCGAGACCCAGAAGGGCGTCGATGTCCTGCTCGACGCCTTTGCGCTGGCCGGAGCCGGCGCGTGGTTGTGGATCGTGGGCGACGGCTCGATGCGCGCGGAGCTGGAGGCGCACGCGCGCGCGCTCGGCGTGCTCGAGCGCGTGAGATTCGAGGGGGCGGTGGCCGATGCCGCGCCGTTCTACTGGGGCGCGGACGCGTTCGCGATCGCCTCGCGCTGGGAGGGCCTGCCGCTCGCGCTGCTCGAGGCGCAGGCGGCGGGACTGCCGGTCGTGGCCGCGGCCGCGGGCGGGGTCGCCGAGGCGATCCGCGAGGGCACGAGCGGCCTGCTCGTGCCGCGGGAGGATCCGGCGGCGCTCGCGTTCGCGATGCGCCGCATTGCCGAAGAGCCGGAGCTGGCGCGCCGCCTGGGTTACGAGGCGGCCCGCCAGGCGCGGGAGGAGTGGAGTTGGGAGCGCATGGTGAGCGCGTACGAGGTCCTCTACGAACGCGCGTGGAAGCAGACCATGGGACGGGTGCCCCGGGAGGGATCGCGATGAGCACGGCACTGGCGGATCTGAAGCTCGGCGTGGGTGTCGCCGCGTACGAGCACGATGCCCACCTCGGGCGCACGCTCGAGGCGGTGGACGCGGTGCTCGCCGAGGCCGGCGTGGTTCCGCTCGTGCGCGTGGTCGCCGCCGCAGACGGCTCGTTCGCCGCGGAACGCATCGCGGCCGAGCACGGGTGGTCGTTCCGGCGCATCGCGCCGGGCATCCCGCCCACGCTCTCCGCGGCGCGCGAGGCCGCGCGCCGGGCGGCGGGCGGAGCGGCCCAGCTCCTGATCGACGGCGACGTCGCCCTGCAGGCCGGCTGGCTCGCGGACGCGGTCGCGCTGTTGCGCGAGCACGAGCATCTCGCCGGGGTCTCGGGCGCGATCGACGAGGCGCACTGGCGCGGAGGCGCCCTGGTCGGCGGCCGGCACGACGTGTACGGGACCGGGGACGGGGGAGCGGTCGCCCTGCTGCGCGACGCCGCGCTGCTGCGCCGCAGCGCGCTCGACGCGGTCGGCGGCTTCGACAGCTGGCTGCCCTCCGAAGCCGAGGCGGAGCTGGGCGCGCGCCTGCTGTCGGCGGGCTTCGTGCTGACCACGCTCGGGAGCGCGGTCGCGGTCCGCCACGGTGTGGCGCGCGACTCGTTCGGCGAGGTGCGCGAGTTCCTGCGCGACCGGCGCATGAGCGGCCCGGGGCTCGTGCTCAGGCGCGCGCGCGGGACGATGGCGTTTCCGCGCCATGTCGCGCGCTATCGCGCCGCGCTGCTGTTGCTCCTTTGGGCGATCGCCGGCGGGGTGACGGCGGTGATCGCGCGGGACGGCGGCCCGGTGATGGTGTGGCTGTGGGCCTCGGCGGGCCTGTTGATGTTCTTCTCCGTGCTTCGCCAGAGCGTGCCGCGCGCGATCTGGCGCGGCGCGCGCGCGTTCCTGGTCGCGGTCAGCGTGGTGCGCACGCTCGCGGTGCCGATCGGCCTGCCGCGGCTCGGCACGCCGCCGCGCCCGATCGCGCCGCCGCGCGAGA
>JBDTYW010000255.1:0-4096 GCA_040005445.1 Candidatus Eiseniibacteriota bacterium | reverse complement strand
GGGCTCACTTCGAACAACGTGCACTATTCAATTTTCAAAGATCGGGAGTCGTGAAGGCGACACGGAGAACCCGTGCCGCATCAGACGCGGACGCAGAAACTAGCAAGTCGCCAAAGCCGGTGTCAACTGCAGAACCTACGCGGGCTTGTTTGAGGCGCCATCCTTGCTTTGCTGCGGACAAACGGAAATATAGGGCCGACTTAGCGATCTGTCAACCCCAGGCTCGTACTTTTTTTCACGTGGTCTCCATGGCTGCTAACCGACTAATTCACAATGCGTTATGTGACCGTCCGGGGATCTGGAGCGCCGATTGTCCCGCAAATACCATGCTGTGATAGACTTGCGGCTGCATGAAACGCCGCTCCCCCCGCGCAATCGCACCCCAGCCGGTGACCCCATCCCCCCTTCGGGGAGGCATTTTCGCGTTCGCGGTCGGGACTCTGGCCCTCCTGGGCTTGGTGTGGGCCTGCCGGGGCGCCCCGGTGGGCGTCCCGGTGGCCGACGACTACGACTATCTCCATGCCCTGCGCTTCGAGCGCCCCCTGGACCTCCTGGGGCCCATGGGCTCGCTCTGGTACTGGCGCCCGCTGAGCCGCCAGGCCTACTTCGCGCTGCTCGAGGGTCCGCTGTTCCAGGCACCGCTCGTCGTCGCCGGCCTCCACCTCCTGCTGCTCGCCGCGCTGTTCGCGCTCGCCTATCGCGCCGCGCGCCGCGGATTCGATCCGCTCGGCGCCGCCGCGATCGCCGCCTTCCCACTGCTCGCCGAGCCGACGCGCGCGCTCCTGTCGTGGCCGACGGGCGCGCAGCCTTTGCTCGCCATGGTGCTGATCGCGCTCGCCCTGCACGAGACGCTGGCTCGACGCGCGTGGACTGCGTGGCTCGCCCTGGCGGGAGCTCTCCTCAGCCACGAGCAGGCGCTGCTCGCCGTGCCCGTCCTGCCGTGGGCCTTCGCGCATGCGACGCGCGATCCCGGCGCGCGCCGACGCTTCGCCTTCGGGACGATCGCACTCGCCGCCCTGTACGGCATCGCTCGCTGGATCGCGTTCGACCACGGCGCCGGGCTGCCCGCGCGCAGCGCGCCCGCCGAGGCGCTGGCCGCGGCGCCTGGCGTGTGGGCCCGGAGCCTGGCTGCGCAGTTCGATCTCGCGACCCTCGACGGCGATCCCCGGCGCATCGTGCTTGCCCTGCAGCTCGCGCTCGCGCTGTCGGCGCTCGCACTCTGCCTGCGGCGCGACGTGCGCGCGCGCCTGCGCGCCCGGGCGGCGGCGATGGTGGCCGGCGGGGCCTGGTTCGCGCTGGGCATCCTGCCGCTCGCGTTCGCGGCCGCGCTGTGGACGCCCCGGCACACGAGCCTCCCCGCGCTCGGCCTCGGCCTGGCCGTGTGCGGGCTGCTCGCCTGCGCGGCGCCCCGGCTCGCGCTCGCGTTCACGGCAGTCCGGCTGGCCGCCCTGCTGCTGGCGCCGACCGCGCCCCTGCTGGTGAGCGAGCGCATGAGCGCCCAGGCTTCGCCCATGTCGTTTCTCCATCTCGCGCGCATGCAGCGCACGGTCGACTCGGCGCGCCGCGTGCTCACCGCGGCTCACCCGACGCTGCCCGGCGGAACGCAGGTCCACTACTGGTCCCTCCCGCGCGAGACCCAGGTCGCATTCGCCGGCTCGCGCGCGGTCGAGGTGTGGTACGCGGACTCGACCCTCCGATGGACGTTCTGGCAACGCGAGCGGATGAACGTCGACGTCTCGCGCGATCCGATCCTGGGCTTCAACGTGAGGGTGCCCGACCCGGCCGTGCTGATGCGCCCGATCGCCGTCCGCCACTACCAGGATGCGGTGCGGTCCTGGGCTTCCGGCGACCTCTGGCCCGCCCAGCAGCGCTTCTTCGAGGCCCTCCACGAGCAGCGGCCGCCCGTGCACAACTTCACGAACGAGACCGTACGCCTGATGGCCCGGATCGCGTACGCGCGCGGGAGCTTCGAGCGCGCGGATTCCCTCAATCACGTGGATTACGAGATGTCCGGGGAGACGCCGACGTACTTCGGGATGGCGGCCCTGCTGGCGGCCGCCGCCGGCGACTCGGCGCGCGCGGTCCAGGCCGCCGAGCGATGCCTCCGGCTGCGTCCGAACGACGACGAGGCGCTGGCCGTGCTGCAGGCCCTGCGCCCCCGCGGGGCGGGCTCTAGCCTCTAGGGAGCGGGACCGGGGCCGGGCTCGCCGAGGGCTCTGCCCCGGGCGGGCCGGCCGCGACCTGCACCCACCGCCGGCCCAGCCGGAGTGCGAGCACGCCTCCCGCGGCGGGCGGGATCACCTCGTGCGCGGGATCCTTGATCCCCGCTCCTTCGAGCTCCACGGCGCCTTCCTCGATCTTGCGGCGCGCCTCGCTCAGCGTCTTCGCCAGCCCGGTGTCGACGAGCAGCTTGCGTAGGGGCCAGCCGTCGGTGGCCGGCAGCGTCCAGAGCACGGCCTCGAGCGGCCGCCCGCGCTTGACGAACTGGCTCTCGAAACTGGCGCGTGCGGCCTGCCCGGCCTCGGCGCCGTGATACATCGCGACCACCCGTTCGGCCAGCGCTTTCTTGTGAATCATCGGATTCGTCCCACCGGCGAGGTCGCGTTCGATCGCCCCCACCGCAGCCGACTCGAGATCGCTCACGAGGCGCAGGTAGGGAACGATCTGGGCGTCGGGAATCGACATCAGTTTGCCGAATTGCTCCGCCGGCGGCTCGGCGATGCCCACGTAGTTGCCGAGCGACTTCGACATGCGCAGCTCGCCGTCGAGCCCGACCAGGATCGGCAGGGTGAGGATCGCCTGTGGCTCCTGTCCGGCCGCCTCCTGGAGCGCCCGGCCGACCAGCAGGTTGAACTTCTGCTCGGTGCCGCCGAGTTCGACGTCGGCGCGGATCTCGACCGAGTCGTGGCCCTGCATCAGGGGATAGAGCAGTTCGTGGACGCTGATGGGCTGCCCCGCGTGCCAGCGCTTGGCGAAGTCGTCGCGCTCGAGCAGCCGCGCCACCGTGTACTGCGAGGCGAGCCGGAGGATGTCGGCGAAGGACATGCGTGCGAACCACTCGCCGTTCTTGTGGATCTCGGTCTTCGCGCGGTCGACCACCTGGAAGAACTGCTCGAGGTAGGTCCGGGCGTTGACCTCGATCATTTCGGCAGTGAGTTGCGGCCGGGTCTTGGACCGGCCGCTCGGATCTCCCACCAGCCCGGTGTAGTCGCCGACGATGACCACGACCTGGTGTCCGAGATCCTGAAACGTCCGCAGCTTGCGGAGGCCGACGGTGTGGCCGAGATGGATGTCGGGCGCGGTCGGGTCGAAGCCCTGCTTGACGCGCAGGGGCCGGCCCTCGCGCACAGAGCGCTCGAGCTTCCGACGGAATTCGTCAAGCGGCAGGATCTCGTCGGCCCCGCTGGAGAGCAGCGCGAGCTGACGATCGACTTCGCGGGAGACGTCAGACGGGGCGGCCATGGCGGCACCGTAGCAGAGCCGCGCGGGCGCTCACAACCCGCGGCCGCGCAAGGCACAAGGGCCCACAAGGCGCTTGACCCCGCTCGCCCGGCTGATAGGCTCCCCTCGTGCCCCCATCTTCGAAGGATCCCATGGACAGGATTCCGCAGTCGGTCCGCAAGAGCGTCCGGCGATTCCCCTGGAAACTCTTCTTCGGCATCGTGGTGTTCGTGCTGTGCGCCTCGGCCGGAGCCGTGTTCGGCCTGGCGCAGTGGATGTCGCGCGACCTGCCCGACATCGCGAAGCTGTCGGCCATCAGGCCGCCCGTGCGCAGCACGGTGTACGACGTCAAGGGCCGGGAGATTGCGGCTTATTTCAAGGAAAACCGCGAGGTCGTCCCGCTCAAGGCGATCCCGCGCACGCTCGTCAACGCCACGCTCTCGACCGAGGACCGCCACTTCTACCGGCACTGGGGCGTCGACCTGGGCGGCATCGCGCGCGCGGCGATCACGAACCTGCTCAACCTGCGCACCGCGCAGGGGGGCTCGACGATCACGCAGCAGCTCGCGCGCAACCTGTTCCTGACGCACGAGCGCACGCTCGACCGCAAGTTCAAGGAACTGGTGATCGCCCTGCGCATCGAGAAGATGTACTC
>JBDTYW010000254.1:0-4099 GCA_040005445.1 Candidatus Eiseniibacteriota bacterium | reverse complement strand
GCGTAGGCGTCATTCCGGAAATTGAACCCGTCGTAACCGCCCATCACGATCAGGCGATTGCGTGGGGCATCGTAGAACGACTTGTGGAGCAGCCGGCTCACGGGCGGCGAACCGGTCACGGCGAGCGGCGCCCAGGTCGGCGTCCCGGACAAGGACAGCGTCCACACGTCCCCGCTCGCTGTCGGGGGGCCCGGCGACACGTACACATTCCCCCCGTAGAGCACAATCCGGTCGCCGACTGGATCGTAGGCCGAGGTCGCGAAGTCGCGCTCCGTGGGCGGCGTTCCCGCCGGCGTGAGCTGGGTCCAGGTCGGAGTGCCGCCAAGCGAGAGTTCCCACAGGTCGTTGCAGAACACGCCGTCATAGCCCCCGAACACGAGCATGCGGTCGCGTATGGGATCGTAGATCGCCTCGTGTCCGAACCGGCCGCTCGGCGGAGTGCCCGAGGGGAGGATCTGGGTCCACGTTGGAGGGCCCGAGAGCGTCAGCGCCCAGACGTCGCCGAAGTAACTCGAGCTCGCATCCCGGCCGCCGAACACGAGAATGCGATCGCGCGCCGAATCGTAGACGACCGAGTGCGCGTAGCGGCCTGCCGGCCTGGTCCCGAGCGTGGCGACCACGCCCCACGTGGGCGGCGCGCCGATCGTGAGTTCGCGCGTCGTGTTCAGGGAGTTCGTGCCGTCCCAACCGCCGAAGATCAGGACGCGGTTGCGCGGCGCGTCGAAGATGCCGCCCTGCGCTTCCTGCGGATCCGGGGTGGATTGCGGCACCAGCAGGGACCAGTCACCGTCATCGAGTTGGGCCCGGGGCGGGGCCCCGACGGCGCGAGCCTCAAGCGGCGCGATCAGCAGGGCGAAGCCAAACAGCGCGAAGCCGAGCAGCGCGAGAGCGCAGAAGCGAGGGCGATTCCTCGAGAGCAGCGTGCCCACGCGCATGGGATCCTCCGGATGGAAGGCGGCTATCAATGCATGAAAAATCCCATCGAGCCTATCGACATGCTTCCAGGATGTAAAGGGGTTAGTACGCCCCCGACGCGCCCCATCCGCTACACTCCGCCCATGACTCCGACCGACCCGAACTTCGACGCGCGCCGATTCTGGCAGGACACGCTCTCGCGCGACTTCGACCTCAAGGGCACCGGGCACCCAGGCATGTCGGCGGCCTACAACGAGCGCTGCTATCGCCTGCGCGGCTTCGTGCTCGACCAGGTGCTGGCCAAGCACCGCGTCCCCGTCGCGGGCCGCGAGGTGCTCGACGCGGGGTGCGGGAGCGGGTTCTTCGTCGAGCACTTCCTCGAGCGCGGGGCGACGGTCACGGGCGTCGACCTGACCGACGTGGCGGTCGAGCGCCTGGGCGGGCGCTTTCCCCAGGCGCGCTTCCAGGTCGGCGACCTCTCGACCTGGCGGCCGGACCGTCCGTACGACCTCGTGTCGTGCTTCGACGTGCTGTTCCACATCGTCGACGACGACGCCTGGGACGCCGCGATGACGAACCTCGCCGACGCCGTCAAGCCGGGCGGCTGGCTGGTGTTCACCGAACACTTTCCGAACGAGGTCGCAGGCGGGCAGGCCGTACACAACAAGAGCCGCGGCCGCGAGGCGTACGAAACCGCGCTCATGGCCCGTGGGCTCGCCGTCCACGCGGAGCGCCCGACGCACCACCTGATGAATCGGGACCTCGGCCTGTTCGGGTTCCTGAACCGCGTTCCCGAGATGATCTACCGCGTGGATCTCGCGCTGCTCACGACAGGACTGATGGATCACGACGGCGGCAACCGCCTCGTGCTCGCCCGCCGGCCGATCGTCGGCGAGCCGCGCGCCGACCGCCCCTAGTCGGCGCCCGCGGCGCGCAGGGCGAGCGCGGCGAGACGATCCGCGAGCGCACGCGGCAGCGGCTCCTCGAGCATGCGCGCCACGTCGTCCGCCCGCGCGCCGTGCTCGCCGAGCCAGTCGAACAGGCGCTCGGACTTTTCGCTCCGCCCCAGCAACGCGTAGCTCACCGCCCACACCTCGGGGCTGCCGACCGGCACGCCCTGCCACCGCCCGCGCGGCAGCGTCGGGATGCGCACGACGCGGCCCTCGGCGACGATCGCCATGCGCACGATCACCTCGACGCGCTGTCCGTAGAGCTGGAGCTTGGAATCGGCATGGATGCCCGAGGAGCCGAAGCGCACGGGCTCGAGATCGGCGAACAGCGGCCCGAGCACGTCGTGGTCGGCCTCGGTGTTGACGTCCCAGTCGCCGACGTGGCGCTCGAGCGCGAGCGCGAGGAGCAGCCCGCTCGCGCCGAGCGCGTGCGCGATGCCCGCGCCCGCGAGGCGGCGATGCACCTCGAGCAGCGGCTCGAGCGGCGGGAGCCCTTCGGCGCTCACAACCGGACGAGGTCGATGCCGGTGTAGTACGAGCGGAGGATCTCCTGGTAGTTCCGCCCGGCGCGCGACTGGGCGAGCGCGCCGACCTGGCACATGCCGGCGCCGTGCCCGTTGCCGCCGCCCGAGATGATGACCTCGAGCACGCGTCCCTTCCGGTCCTTCGTGACCGCGACCTTGAACAGGCTCGAACGCAGGATCCCGCCGCCCGCGGATTTGGGCCGCCGGAGTACCCAGCGCGTCTTGTCCGCCATCACCGAGACATCGCCCTCGCCGGTCTTGAAGACCAGCTCGCGCACGTGGCCCGAGGGCGAACGCGATGCGACGCGGATGTCCTCGAGCGTGCGCCAGCCGCCGCGGGGCGCGCTCTGGCCGCTCTGCGCGGGGCCGAACTGGTTCAGGTTCGCGAGCGCCTCGGCGGCGCCATAGCGCTCGACCCAGCGGAAGTGCGGCGAGCCCTTGCACCAGGCGTCGGCCATCGAGACCCCGACCGACGGCGCGTCCACCACCTGGCGCAGCCAGGGGAACGCCGGGTCGGGCCAGATGTCCTCGACGTTCACGGTCGCACCGCCGCAGGTCGAGAAGTAGTTCGCGCGGATGTACGAGCCCTGGTAGAGCGCGACCACGCCCCGGGTCTCGCGCACGGACTGGTCGGTGACCGGCGACTCGCTCACCGTGCCGCCGTAGACCTGGTCCTCGACCGAGTCGTAGAGATCGAACCCTTCGGCGGCCCGGCGCCCGACGTACGAGAGCGTGTAGGTGCGCGCGGCCACGGCCTGGGCCTTGCCGGCCTCGAGCGTCGCGGCCTCGAGCCGGCCGATCTCGTGCGGCAGTACGCCCCGCAGGTAGTCCTCGAGCGCGACCCGATTCGCGCACGTGAGCTTGCCGCGCGGATTGAGGAACACCTTCGCGCCGCCGCGGTAGCGCTTGCCGCCGACCCGGATCGCCGGGCTGTCGGGCCCGCCCACGAACACCGTGTCGTCGGCGACCCACGATTGCGAGGTCGAGCGCCCGGTCGCGTCGGCGAGCGAGACCAGCATGCGCTTGCCCGCGAGGCGCACGGCGATCGAGGTCGACCCCCCGGCGCTCGCGATCTCGGGCACGCCGCGGACGGCGACGTCCCCCTCGGGCACGAGCGTGACCTCGGACAGGTCGATCGCGATGCCGACGTCGAGCCAGTCATGGCGCGTCGCGGCGACCGGCGGCGGGGCGTCGGCGCACGCAGGCGGCGAGGTGAGCGCGAACGCGAACCCGTAGAGCAGCACGCGCGCAAGCCGCCTCATCGCCGGCCCCGCCCGCGCTCGGGCCACGGCGGCTCGCCCGTGACCGAGCCGAGGATCAAGGGGCGCGAGGCGCCGGTCACGCCGGCCAGGTTGCCGGTGCGGTGGTGCAGCGTCTCGTACGCGATCACGGCGCTGCGGCACCCCTGTTTGTTTTCGGCAGTCAGGTGAATGGGCTTGGTTCGACGCTGGTTCCAAACGGCATCCTCGGACATAACCCAGTGCTGCCGACAAATGCGTCGGTGGATGACAACATCGCGATGCAGTTCGATTTCCGCAGCATTTATGCCTCGATCTTGGACCAGTGGTTCGGTGCGGATCCGAAGGAAAGCGATACTGTACTCTATTCGAGCTTCCATCGCGAGCCTGTTATTCGCGGTGCTGCGGTAGGCGTGAAACCGAATGCCGAAGCACTGAGCGATTTTGCGCTCATATCGAACTATCCGAATCC
>JBDTYW010000253.1:0-4104 GCA_040005445.1 Candidatus Eiseniibacteriota bacterium | reverse complement strand
GCCGATCGGCAGGACGTCTTCGAGCATGGGATGCGGGCGCGGGATGACGTGGACCGCAATGACCTCGCCGACGCGCGTGGCGGCCGCCTGGCCCGCTTCCGTGGCCGCGCGCACCGCGGCGACGTCGCCGCGCACGATCGTGGTCACGTAGCCGCCGCCGATCTTCTCGTAACCGACCAGCTTCACCTTCGCCGCTTTGACCATGGCGTCGGAGGCTTCGACCATCGCCACGAATCCCCGCGTCTCGATCAAGCCCAGAGCATCTTCCATGGTCATCTCCTTGTGGGTCCGCGTCAGCGATCGAGGATCGCCGTTTGCACCGGCTCGTAGGGCATGGGAATCACGTGCGAGGTCACGACGGCACCCACGCGTTGCGCGGCGCGCACGCCGGCTTCGACGGCGGCCTCGACCGCCGCGACGTCGCCGCGCGCCTGGATCGTGACCATGCCCGCGTCCACGTTGGACCAGCGCGTCAGCTCGACACCCGCCGCCTTGGCCATCGCGTCGGCTGCCTCGACGAGCGCGATCCACCCGCGGGTCTCGATCATGCCCAGTGCCTTCTGCGCCAAACGTGCCTCCCCGGATCGGGGGCGGGGATCGGCAGAGGACCGAGACCCTTCCCGACGAAGTCGCTGGACGCTAACAAACCGGGAAGATCATGTCAATTCGTCCATTAGGTGGTGCCCGGGAAATTGCGGAGGGGGTCGCTGCGGGGGTCCGTGCGGGAGTCGCGGAGCCGGGAAACCCGAATCGAGGGGTCCCCGCCCGCCAGGCGGGGCGGCCCGGAGGCGCTTCTGCAATTCCGGGGGCTGCCCAAACGAAAACGACCCGGCGTGGGCCGGGCCGTTTTCACTGTGGAGAAGTCCGCCGCATTGCGCCGTGTGTCAGGTAGCGTGAGACTCCTTGGGATCAAGTGGTTCAGTTCACGAACCCGAGTCAAGCACGGTCACGACAGTGGACTTCGTCCGTCCTGAACGTCATTGGCGCCCTCGTGGCGGCCTCGCCCCGGTACTACAGCAACCCGTGTGCCACGGCGGGCCCGGGCCGGCCGCGGGGACCCGGAGAGCGACTGGCGCGGCCTTGCGCGAGCATGTCGTTGCGATTGCGTCGGCGAGGGGCGGCTCCGGGGATTGCAGGACGCACACCCCCGGGCAGGACGCACGGAGAGGCCGGAGCGGGTCGTCGGAGGCTGGGGGAATCGGCGGCGCGATGGGAGGGAAATTCCCCACCCGGGGCGCGGCGTGCCCGGATCAGCGCGTCGGAGGCAGGCCCGCGCGGCGCAGGAGGGAACGCCCGGTCATGGCCCCAGGCTGCGGCACGCCAACGAGATCGAGCAGGGTGGGTGCCACGTCCGCCAGCATCCCGTCGGCGAGTTCAATCCCCGCCAGCGCGTCCCCCACCAGTACGAACGGGACGGGATTCGTGGTGTGGGCGGTGTGGGGTTCTCCCCGCGCCACGTCCCACATCTGCTCCGCGTTGCCATGGTCCGCGGTGATCGCGAGGATGCCGTCGCGCGCGCGGACCGCGGCCTCCACGCGGGCCAGGCAGCCATCGATCGTCTCCACCGCCCGCACGGTCGCCGCGAGCACGCCGGTGTGACCGACCATGTCCGCGTTCGCATAGTTGAGCACGACGAGGTCCGGGCGATCGTCGGCGAGGCGGCGCACGACCTCGTCGGTGACGCCCGACGCGCTCATCTCGGGCTCCAGGTCATAGGTCGACACGCGCGGCGACGGCACGAGGCAGCGTTCCTCCCCCGCCAATGGGGCCTCGCGCCCGCCCGAGAAGAAGTACGTCACGTGGGCGTACTTCTCGGTTTCGGCGATACGCAGCTGGCTGCGGCCCGCGGCGGCGTACAGGTCTCCCAGCGTGTCGAAGATGTCCTCGGGCGGAAACGCCACCGGGAGCGCCAGCTTCTCGTCGTAGCGGGTGAGGCAGACGTAGGCGAGGTCCTTTGGCACGCGCGGGCGCTCGAACCCGGTGAAGCCCGGCTCGGCGAGTGCGTAGGTCAGCTCGCGCGCGCGGTCGGGACGAAAGTTCATGTGCAGCACGGCATCGCCGTCCGCGATGCCCCCGCCCGGGGGACCGATCACGGCCGGCTCGACGAACTCGTCGGTGACGCCCGCTGCATACGCCGCCGCGATCGCCTCCTCGGCGGTCGCGGCGTGCCCGCCCTCGCGCAGCACGAGCGCGCGCCAGGCGCGTTCGACGCGCTCCCAGCGCTGATCGCGATCCATCGCGAAGTAACGCCCGCAGACCGTCGCGATGCGCCCGACGCCCGCGTCCACGAGCATGCGCTCGAGCGTGGCCAGGTACGCCCGGCCGGAGGTCGGCGGGGTGTCGCGACCATCGAGAAAGGCGTGCACGAAGACGCGCTCGATCCCGTGGCGTTTCGCCAGCGCAAGGAACCCGGGAACGTGCGCGAGGTGGGAGTGCACGCCACCGTCGGAGATGAGCCCCAGCAGGTGCAGCGCCCCGCCGCTCGCCTTCGCGTGTTCGCACGCGGCGGTGAACGCTGGGATCGCCTGGAACGTGCCGTCGCGGATCGACCTGGTGATGCGCGTGATCGGCTGGTTGACGATGCGGCCGGCGCCGAGGTTCAGGTGGCCCACCTCGGAGTTGCCCATCAGGCGGTCCGGCAGGCCGACGTCCTCGCCCGAGGCCGAGAGCCGTGCCGAGGGCCCCGCCTCCCAAAAGCGCGTCCAGTGCGGCGTGCGCGCGAGCGTGATCGCGTTGTGGGGACCGGGGGGCGCGAGGCCGAAGCCGTCGAGCACCACGAGCACGAGCGGAACGGGACCCGAAGGCGGCGGGACGGACCGCGCCATGCGCTAGGCCATCTCCTCGGCGAAGTGGCACGCCGACCAGTGGTTCGGCTGGATCTCGCGCAGCGCCGGGACATCGGTCTTGCAACGGTCCTTCGCCATGAAGCAGCGCGGGTGGAAAGGGCAGCCGGGGGGCGGGTTCGCCGGGCTCGGCACGTCGCCGGTGAGCACGATTCGCTCCTTCGCCCGCGAGGGCTCGGCAACCGGGATCGCCGACAGGAGCGCGCGGCTATATGGATGTCTTGGCTCGGCGTAGAGCGTGCGCGAGTCCGCCAACTCGACGATGCGGCCCAGGTACATCACGGCGACGCGGTCGGAGATATGCTCGACCACCGCGAGGTCGTGGGCGATGAAGATGTAGGTCAGGCCGAGATCCTGCTTCAGGTCCTTGAGCAGATTCAGGATCTGCGCCTGGATCGAGACGTCGAGCGCGGACACGGGCTCGTCCGCGATGATCAGCTTCGGGTCGACCGCCAGCGCGCGCGCCACTCCGATGCGCTGGCGCTGTCCGCCCGAGAACTCGTGCGGATAGCGCCGCGCATGCGCCGGCGAGAGGCCGACCAGCGTCAGCAACTCGGCCACGCGCTCCTTCGCCAGGGCGCCGCTCGCGAGGTGGTGGATCGTGAGCGCCTCCTCGATCATCGAGCCGACCGTCAGGCGCGGATTGAGCGAGCTGTACGGATCCTGGAACACGATCTGCATCTCGCGCCGGATCTCGCGCAGGTCGGTCTTGCCGAGCGCGAGCACGTCGCGGCCCTCGAACAGGACCTGGCCGGCCGTGGCCTCGATCAGGCGCAGGATCACGCGCCCGGTCGTGGTCTTGCCGCAGCCCGACTCGCCGACCACGCCGAGCACCTCGCCGCGGGCGACGTCGAAGGAGACCCCGTCGACCGCCTTGACGTGACCCACGGTCTGGGAGAACAGGCCCTTCTTGATCGGGAAGTACTTCTTGAGGTCGCGCACCGACAGCAGCGTCTCGCCCATCGGCACGCCGGTCCCGAGCGCGGTCGCCTTGCCCTGCGCAGGGGCGCTCACGACGCCACCTTCCCGGGAATCTCCGCGAACGCCCTCGCCAGGTCGAGCGTCCCCGCCTCGACCTCCGCCGCGCGCAGGCAGCGCGCCATGTGGCCGGGGCGGATTTCGAGCAGCGCAGGATTCTCGCTTCTGCAGCGGTCGATCGCGACCGGGCAGCGCGGGTGGAACTTGCAGCCGGCCGGGAACTCGGATGGGTTCGGCACGTTGCCCGGGATCACGCGCAAGCGCTCGGAATGCTCGCCGAGCA
>JBDTYW010000252.1:0-4120 GCA_040005445.1 Candidatus Eiseniibacteriota bacterium | reverse complement strand
ATGACCGGATGGGCGCGCACGCCCGCGCGCACGAGCGCGTGTCCGGCGTCGCGTTCGCGGTGTGGGCGCCGCACGCGCAGCGCGTGAGCGTGGTCGGCAACTTCAATCGCTGGGACGGCCGCGCGCACCCCATGCGCCTGCGGCCCGAGGCCGGCATCTGGGAGCTGTTCGTGCCCGGGCTCGGTCCGGGCGAGGTCTACAAGTACGAGATCCTGGGCGCCGACGGCGTGCGGCGCGGGAAGGCCGATCCACTCGGCCGCTTCATGGAGCGCCGGCCCGATACCGCCTCGATCGTGGTGAGCGAGAAGACGCGCCCGTGGAAGGACACCGCGTGGGTGCGCCGCCGCGCGCGCGCGCAGGCGCTCGACCAGCCGATGTCGATCTACGAGGTACATTTGGGCTCGTGGAAGCGCGGCCCGGTCGAGAACGCCGAGGCCGAGCCGGGCGGGCGCTTCCTGACATGGAACGAGCTGGCAGAGCAACTCGTGCCCTACGTGGCCGACCTCGGCTTCACGCACCTCGAGCTCATGCCCGTGACCGAGCATCCGCTCGACGAGTCGTGGGGCTACCAGACCGTCGGCTACTTCGCGCCGTCGTCGCGCTTCGGCACGCCCGACGAGTTTCGCGCGTTCGTCGACGCGGCGCATGCCGCGGGGCTCGGCGTGCTGCTCGATTGGGCGCCCGCGCACTTCCCGAAGGATGCGCACGGGCTCGCGACGTTCGACGGCTCGCACCTGTATGAACACGCCGACCCGCGCAAGGGCCAGCATCCGGACTGGGGCACGTCGATCTTCAATTTCGGCCGCCCGGAAGTCGCGGAGTTCCTGTGGTCCTCGGCGCTCTACTGGCTCGACGAGTTCCACGTCGACGGGCTGCGCGTGGACGCGGTGGCCTCGATGCTCTATCTCGACTACTCGCGCAAGGAGGGCGAGTGGGAGCCGAACCGCTTCGGCGGGCGCGAGAACCTCGAGGCGGTCGAGTTCCTCAAGCGCTTCAACGCACTCGTCCACGAGCGCTTCCCGGGGGCGCTCACGTTCGCCGAGGAGTCGACGTCCTGGCCCGGTGTGTCGCGTCCGCTGCACGTGGGCGGGCTCGGCTTCGACCTCAAGTGGAACCTCGGCTGGATGCACGACACGCTGCAATACCTCGCGCAGGACCCGATCTACCGCCGCTTTCACCAGGCGAAGATGACGTTCTCGCTCTACTACGCGTGGAACGAGAACTACCTGCTCCCGCTCTCGCACGACGAGGTCGTGCACGGCAAGCACTCGCTGCTCGGCAAGATGCCGGGCGACACGTGGCAGCGCTTCGCGAACTTGCGCGCGCTCTATGCCTCGATGTTCGCACACCCGGGCAAGAAGCTCCTGTTCATGGGCTGCGAGTTCGGCCAGTGGCGCGAGTGGGGCGACGGGCGCGGCCTCGACTGGCACCTGCTCGACGACGCTGAGACCGGCGCGCTACACCGGGGCGTGCTGGCGCTCGTACGCGAGCTGAACCGCGTGCTGCGCGCGCATCCCGCGCTCCACCAGGTCGACTACCACTGGGACGGCTTCGAGTGGATCGACTACGCCGACATCGAGCAGAGCGTGCTCCTGTACGCGCGCTACGCGAAGGGCCGCGCGAGCCACGTCGTGGTGGCGGCGAACTACACGCCCGTCCCGCGGGCCGGCTATCGCGTCGGCGTCCCCGCGGCGGGCCCGTATGTCGAGTTCCTGAATTCCGACGCCCGCGAGTGGGGCGGCAGCGGCGCCGGCAATCCCGGCCCGCTGGTCCCCGAGGCGGGCCCGTGGCAGGGGCAGGCACAATCGATCGTGATCACCCTGCCGCCGCTCGCCGTGATCTACCTGAAACCCCTGACCCCGTGAGGAGGCCCGCCATGCGCCGTCCGTTTGCGTTGCTGCTGCTCCTGCTGTTCGCCGCTCCGGCGGCGGCCGGCACGCCGGTCCACACCTTCTCGATCGTGGCGCGCGACTCGGTCACGGGCGATCTCGGGGTCGCGGTCCAGTCGCACTACTTCGCGGTCGGCCCGGTCGTGCCGTGGGCCGAGCCGGGCGTGGGCGCGGTCGCGACTCAATCGCTGGTCGAGGTGGCCTACGGCCCGCGCGGACTCGCGCTCATGAAGGCCGGCAAGTCCGCGTCCGAGGCGCTCTCGGAACTGGTCCCCGCCGACTCCGGGCGGGGCGGGCGCCAGGTCGCGATGGTCGACACAAAGGGCCGCGTCGCCGCGTACAGCGGGCCCAAGTGCATCGCCGCGGCCGGGGACGTGACCGGCGAGCAGTTCTCCTGCCAGGCGAACCTGATGGCGAACGCCACGGTGTGGCCGGCGATGGCCCGCGCCTACCGGGCCGCGAACGGCGAGCTCGCCGAGCGCATGCTGCAGGCGCTCGAGGCCGCGCAGGCGGCCGGCGGCGACATCCGCGGGCAGCAGTCGGCGGCAATCGTGATCGTCAAGGGCACGGCGAGCGATCGCCCGTGGGCCGACCGCATCATGGACCTCAGGGTGGACGACTCGCCGAAGCCGATCGCGGAGTTGCGGCGCCTCGTCACCGCGTGGCGCGCGTACCGCTGGGTGGACCGCGGCGACTCGGCGGTGACGGCGAACGACTTCAAGGCGGCGCAGGAGGCGTACACCGAGGGCGCGCGCCTCGCGCCCGACAACATGGAGATCGTGTTCTGGGAGGCGGTCAGCCTGTTCTCCATCGGGCAGGAGGACGCGGCGCTGCCGCTGTTCGCCAGGGTGTTCGCGAACGAACCGGTGTGGAAGGAACTCGTGCCCCGGCTGGCCGGGCCGGTGGGGCTGTTGCCGAATGACCCCGCGAAGCTGCAACGCATCTTGGGAGTGAACACGCCCCGCGGTGGCGACCCCCCAAAGCGCTCGTATAGGTGACGATTTTGTAACGTCATTGAAACGTCTGTGATACGGACCCAAGAGCCCGGTCTTGCCGACCTGCCAGAGACGCGTCATGCTGGCCGAACCCGATGTGCCCCCGTCCCTTGAAAGGAGTCCCGCAATGTCGCACGGAAGTCTTCGCGGCCCGGCGCTCGTCGTCGCTGCGCTCGCGCTCGTCCTCGCCGGCTGCTCGCACGCCCCCAGGGTCAATTCCTCGACCGGAATGCTGCTTGACGCGATGGACGCGAAAATTTCGCCCACGCAGGGCAACACCTGCCACGGCACGGTGCAGTTCATCGCGGAGAAGGACGGCAGCGTGAGGGTGATCGCCGATCTCGACGGCCTGACGCCGAACGCGCAGCACGCGATGCACATTCACGAGGTGGGCGACTGCAGCGCGCCCGACGCGATGAGCGCGAAGGGGCACTACAATCCCGAGGCGAAAGACCACGGATTGCCGCCGGCGGAGGATCGCCACGCGGGGGACCTTGGCAACGTGACGGCCGACGGCAGCGGGCACGCGCACTACGAGGTCACGGTGCACAACATCTCGCTCACCGGCACGCACAACCCGGTCTACGGGCGCGCGGTGATCGTCCATGCCAAGCCCGATGACGGCGGCCAGCCCACCGGCAACGCGGGCGCGCGCCTGGGCTGCGGCGTGATCGAGGCGCGCAAGCTCTAAGGCTTTTTCGCCGGCTCTTTCGGGGCGAGGTCGAGCGACGCCGAGTTGACGCAGAAGCGCAGGCCCGTCGGCAGCGGCCCGTCGTCGAACAGGTGGCCGAGGTGGGCATCGCACTTCGCGCAGCGAATCTCGTCGCGCACCATGCCTTGCGAGGTGTCCTTCACGATCTTCACGCGGTCGTCGCCGTTCGTGCGCCAGAAGCTCGGCCAGCCGCTACCCGAGTCGTACTTCTCGTCGGAGCGGAACAGCTCGCTGCCGCAGCACACACAGCGGTAGACGCCGTCCTCGTGGCAATTCCAGTATTTCCCCGTGAACGCGCGCTCGGTGTCGCCGCCACGCGCGACGCGGAACTGTTCGGGAGTGAGCTTGCTCTGCCAGTCGGTTTCGGGGGTGTCGGCGGACATGGGTCCTCCTCTGGGTCCAAGACGGGAGCCTCGATTCTATCAGGAATACGGCCCGGAGCGGCCCCGGTGACGCGCAGGGGCCGCTCGCTGTCTGAAAGGAACGCCATGAAGATCGTAGTTCTGGGGGGTGGGGCGCAGGGG
>JBDTYW010000251.1:0-4142 GCA_040005445.1 Candidatus Eiseniibacteriota bacterium | reverse complement strand
CGCACGCGCTACCTTCCGGCCGAGGTCGAGATCCTGCTCGCGGAAGGCAAGGTCGACGAAGCCCGCGAAGCCGCAGAGGAACTGGAGCGCATCGCGGCCGCGTCCGGCGTCGCCATCCTCGGGGGAATCGCCGCCCATGCGCGCGGGGCCGTGCTGCTGGCCGAGGGAGACGCCCGCGGGGCGCTCGCGCCACTCCGGCACGCGCTCGAATCGTGGCGATCGGTCGAAGCCCCCTACCTGGCGGCGCGCATCCGCGTGCTGATCGGGCACGCCTGCCGCGCGCTCGGCGACGAGGAAGGCGCCCGGCTCGAATGCGACGCGGCCAGGGCGGTGTTCGCGGAGCTAGGTGCGGCCCCCGACCTCGCGCGCCTCGAGGCTCCGGCCACCGGCGAGCCCGCCCGCGCCACGAGTGGCCTGACGGCGCGCGAGCTGCAGGTGCTGCGGCTGCTCGCCCGGGGTGGAACGAACAAGGCGATGGCGGCCGAGCTCTTTCTCAGCGAGAAAACCGTGGACCGGCACGTCAGCAACATCTTCGCGAAGCTCGGCGTCGCCACACGCGCCGCCGCCACGGCTCATGCCTACGATCACGGACTTCTCTGACCGGCGCCCGCGCCGCATGGGTAGAACTACCCACGCGGCCCGCCGTGGAAAAATGGGTAACCCTCCCGATGTAATCCCACCCTCCTGCGCGTAGCGTTCGGGATGTCGCAGTTGCCTTGGGCCCGAACCCGGAGGAAACCATGAATTCCGATCGCAGGCCGGACACGCTCGTCGAAGAGGGCGCAGCCTGGATGAACGTCGCCGGAGTCGACCTGGCGGAACGCGGTACGCGTGTCGCCAATGGGACATCACCGAGCCCGCAATCGGAGCACGTCTCCGTCATCGTCATCGGCGGCGGCCAGGCCGGCCTTTCGGTCGGATACCACCTCGCGCGCCGCGGCATCCGGTTCGTGATCCTCGATGCCTCCCCGCGCATCGGGGACGCGTGGCGCAACCGCTGGGACTCGCTCCGACTGTTCACTCCGGCGCGCTTCGACGGGCTCGACGGGATGCGCTTCCCCGCACCGGGCGACAGTTTTCCGACGAGGAACGAGATGGGCGACTACCTCGAGCGTTACGCGAAGCACTTCAACCTGCCGGTGCGCAGCGGAATCAAGGTGGACGAACTCACCCGAGTCGGCAATCGCTACCGGGTCGCGGCGGGGCCGCTACGCTTCGAGGCGGACCACGTCGTCGTGGCCATGGCCAACTTCCAGCGAAGGCGCGTCCCCGCCTTCGCCGCCGCACTGGATCCGGCGATCGTCCAGATGCATTCGAGCGAGTACCGGAGTCCGGCGCAGCTTCGTCCGGGCGGCGTGCTGATCGTCGGGGCCGGCAATTCCGGCGCCGAGATCGCGAGGGAGCTGGCGCGCTACGGACACGCGGTATCGATGTCGGGACGCTCCACCGGCCACATTCCGTTCCGCATCGAGGGCTTCGCCGGCAGGCATCTCCTGGTCCGACTGGTGATCAAGGGGCTGTTTCACTTCGTGCTGACGACCGACTCGCCGATCGGGCACAAGGCGCGGCCTCACATCCTCTCGCAGGGCGGCCCGCTGATTCGCGTCAAGCCGCGCGACCTGGCGGCGGCGGGCGTGGCCCGCGTCGCGCGGACCGAGCGCGTGTGCGATGGCCGGCCCGTCCTTGCGGACGGACGCGAGCTGGACGTCTCGAACGTGATCTGGTGCACGGGTTACGACCCGGGTTTCTCGTGGATCAAGCTCGACGTCTTCGAAGAACATGACCGTCCCCGACACCGGCGCGGCGAGGTGGAGGGCGAGCCCGGGCTCTACTTCGTCGGGCTCGAGTTCCTCTATGCCATGTCGTCGATCATGATCCACGGCGTCGGGCGCGACGCCCGCCATGTCGCCGGGCGGATCGCAGCGCGGACGGGCGCCCCCGCGATCGCGTGAACGCCACGGGGAGCCCCTGCGCATGGTGAAACCGGATTGCGTTGCTTAGCCCTGCCCGTGCGCCTCGACCAGCCACAGCAGCTTGTCGACACCGCGGGCGACCTCGGTGCAGATGTCGGCCGTCACGGCATCCTCGAGTTCATCGGCCTCGCCAATGGCGAAGCGCACACGCCCGCCGAAGGCTCCGAGCGCGGCGCTGACGTACTTGACGTGCTCCGCCGCCGCGATCGCGGTCAGCGGGTACTCGTCCATTTCCGAGCGTTCCGCGATATCGCGGGCGGAGCCGACGGCGATTCCCCCGAGTTGCACGATGCGCTCGGCGATCAGGTCAGCGTACTCCCCGATACCGGCGTAAACCTCGTCGAGCAGCCGATGGATCGCGATGAACGTCGGTCCCTTCACGTTCCAGTGGGCCTGCTTGATCTGCGTGCCGAGGTCGACCGCGTCGGCGAGCCGGCGGTTCAGAAGCGTCACGAGCTGGGTGCGATTCGTTTCGGGAATGTTGTTCTTCGTGGGGAACATCGTGTCGGTCGTCGTAGAGGCGGTGCGGACCATGGCAGTTCTCCTGGCGTGTCGGTTCGATGCGTGGGTTCGGCCCCGGGCCGGAACATCGGTGACGGATCCGGAGTGTGACATCGGGGTCGGTCGCGCGAAGATGGGAACGACTCTCAAGGGAATCCTACCCCACGCTGCCCGAGGAGAACACCTCGGGGAATGCCCGACGTACAGGCAGTTTCCGGGCCCCGGGACAGGCTGGGATCGGTCCCTCGACCTTGTGTAAGATGGGCCGCGGCGCGTCGAGGCCGGGCCCCGGCGCGGACCCGCGTTGCCAGGCGGCTCGCACTCGACCGATCCCGATCCAATCGGAGGCTCCATGACTCCCGATCCGAAATCCACCGGTGGCGCCACGGCCGCCGATCCCTTCGAGCAGTTCAAGGCGACGCAGCGCGCGAGCTGGGCGAGCTTCGGTCCGCTAGCAATGTTCACGACACCGCCGGCGGCACGGCTTGTGCGCTTTGCCGGCGTCGTCGCCGGCCAGCGCTTGCTCGAAGTCGCGGGCGGCACCGGCGTGGTGGCGGTCACCGCCGCGCGCCTGGGCGCGAAGGTCACCGGCTCGGACCTCACGCCCGAACTGCTCGAGCAGGCGCGCGCGAACGCGGAGATCGCCGGGGTTGAGATCGAGTTCCACGAAGCCGACGTGGAGCACCTTCCGTTCGGCGACTCCCAGTACGACGTGGTCCTGAGCCAGTTCGGCCACATGTTCGCGCCGCGGCCGGAGGTCGCCGTCGCCGAGATGCTGCGCGTGCTCAAGCCCGGCGGCACGATCGCGTTCTCCACCTGGCCGCCCGAGCATTTCATCGGCCGCATGTTCGCGCTCACGGCGCGCTTTGCGCCGCCCCCGCCGCCGGGCGTGGCGTCGCCGGTGCTGTGGGGCGAACCCCCGATCGTGCGCGAGCGCCTGGGCGACCGGGTGACGAACCTCACGTTCGACCGCGATTTCATGTCGACCAGCGCGCTCAGCCCGCGCCACGCCCGGCATCGCTCCGAGAACTCGGCGGGGCCGGTGATGAAGCTCGTCGAGTCGCTGCAGGCGAACGACCCGGCGAAGCTCGCCGAATTCCGGCGGGAATTCGACGCGCTGGCGGCCGAGTACTTCGAGATGAACGCGGTGCGCCAGGCCTACCTGATGTCGCGGGGGACAAAGGCCTGACGCAAATCCATCCCGTCATCCCGTTCCTGAGGTGCCTCGACGAAGGGAGGGCGCAAGGCATGTGCGTGCATGACGGCGCCGGTAACCTGCTCGTGTTCTACCGGGATCTCGGCACGGGCGACTGGACCTCGCAGCCGCCGTCCGTCGACCCGCAAGGAAAGGTAGCTCCGCCGTGCTCACGATCGCCCAGGTCCGCACCCCGGCCGAGATCGTTCGTGTCCGGGACCTGATCCGCGAGTACACGGCGTGGGCGTTCACGCAGTCGAGGTCCGCCTCCGACGCTCCGACATTCGCCGGGCTCGAGCAGGAACGGGCGACGCTCCCCGGCATCTACACCCCGCCTTCCGGCCGCCTGACGCCAAAGGACGCTCCCTTCAGGATGAAGCCACCCGGGCGTGGAACCTCCACACGGCCTTGTATTACAAGGCCGGAGGCGTGCCGTGGCGGCTGCCCCGCGGCACCGCCGACCTCACCACCTG
>JBDTYW010000250.1:0-4151 GCA_040005445.1 Candidatus Eiseniibacteriota bacterium | reverse complement strand
ACGAGTTCTGCAGCGGCGAACGCACGTCGCGATACTCGACGCGCAGCAGCGAATTGTGGCTCGGCCGCCAGTCGAAAGACGCGCCCTCGAGGAACACGCCCTTGCTCAGGTCGCCCGAGCCGAACGCCGGGTTGACGTGGGCGCCGACGTTGAGCCGCAGCGCCATGTTCGGCGCCACGCGGTAGCCGAGGCTCGAGGTGAACAGGCCGGAGGTGCCGTTGCCGTATGCGCTCGATCCGGTGGACACGCCAAACATGAGCGAGTTCGAGATCGAGAAACGGCTGGGATCGAACAACGAGGACGGCAAGAGGCCCCCCGGTCGCGGGGCGGACGAGATGCCGGACCACGCCGGCGAAGAGGCGACCGTGGACGACGTTTGCGTGAAGTCCTGCGCGCCTACGGGCGCGGCCGCGAGCAGACTCGCGAGGACGAGGGCACGGCACCAGGCCATCGACATTCCACCTCCCTGGCGGCGAGTTCCATTGCGCCGCGGATGTCCCGAGTCTGGCCCTCCACCCCTTTGGGTGTCAAGGCCCCCGCCGCCCCGGAAATGCAAAGGGCGCCCCCGGGGGAGCGCCCTTTGCCGTTCCCTCGAGTTTCGCGGGCTCAGCGCTTCTGGTCAGCCTGCTCGGGCTGCTCGATCACGATGCGCAGGACGATCTCGCGCACCGAGCCGTCGAGACGGATGGGCACGACGATCGGCTCGCTCGAGCCGGACCGGGCCGCTCCCTCGGAGGAAGCCGACTTGACCAGCCGGTTGTCGCCGGGAATCGCGATCTCCCGGGGCTCGCTGCGCTGGAAGAACCCGCTGTTCGCCGCGGACGCCGGCGGATTGTCGCGCTGGATCGAGCGCGCAGGCGGAGGCGGGGCGGCGGTGCGCTCGGCGCGCTCGGCCCCCGGATGCTGGGTCCCGAAGTCGCCGCGGGCAGACGTGAACGGCGACGGCTGGGCGGCCGGCGTCGGAGTGGCCTGCGGGGCGAACGGCGACGGCGCCAACGGGGAAGCCGCCGCGGGACGCGGAACCTCCCGGCTGGAAGTCGCGCTCGGCGTCCGCTTGAGGTCCTTGGTCACACGTTCGAGCAGCATCTGGGAGACCAGCCGAAAGGTCTCGAGGACGCCGGTGCCCTTGGTCGCGACGGCTTCGACCCAGGGCACGTTGCCCGGGTTGAGCTCGCGGTTCATCTCTTCGGGCGTATAGACGTCGGGCAGGTCGCGCTTGTTGTACTGCAGCACCCACGGCAGGTCGTCGAGGTTGACCTTGTACTCCGCGAGGTTCGCGCGCAGGTTCGAGATCGACTCCTTGTTCTCGTCCATCTTGCCGCGCTCGGAGTCGGCGACGAACACGATCGCGTCGGCGCCCTTGAGCACGAGCTTCCGGGTGGCGTTGTAGAACACCTGGCCCGGGACGGTATAGAGCAGGAAGCGGGTCTTGAACCCCATGACCTCGCCGAGATCGAGCGGCAGGAGGTCGAAGAACAGCGTGCGATCCGACTGCGTCTTCATCGAGACCATCTTGCCGCGGCTGGTCTCGGGGACGGCCTCGTAGATCGCCTCGAGGTTCGTCGTCTTCCCCGACAAACCGGTACCGTAATAGACCAGCTTGGCGTTGATTTCCTTGCCCGAGTAGCTGACGACGACCACGGCGGTTTCCTCCTTGAATCGCGACCGGATCCGGGGGCACCTGGCCCCGACCTGTTCCTTATCGGACGCCGCAAAGAACTTCTTGAGTTCGTTCCGCACGCCCTCGGGCGTGACTCCGGGCCGGACGCCCGCGAACAAGGGCGCGAGATTGCACGTTGCGTGCCAGCGTCTCCGCATGCGTGCGTTTCGAGTGACAAGCCGCGCAACGTGTTGCGGGAACGGCTCGCGTTTGCTTCCCGGCCCAGCCCGGCGGCGGCCGAGCCCGCGGACCGGAGCCCCTCGCCGCGTCCAAAATATGGCCGCACGCGAGCCGGCCGCAGCCGGTCCCCCCGGCTTCGGCGACCCACCCGGGCGCCCGCCCTCGCTCGGCCGCACGCCCTTCCCCGCGCTCCGGGTGCGCGCGCCGCGGGACAACACGGTTGACGCCCGGGCCGGGGCACGGTGTACTCCCGGGTCATGACTCCACGGGTTCTCGCGATCGCGGCGCGCGCCGCCGCGCTCACTCCCCCGCAGCTCGACCGGCCGCTCGCAGCGGCCGTGGGCCGGGTATGGTGCGCCACGGATGCCCTCCGGCGGGATGCGGTGCGCGGCAATCGCGCAGCGCTCTCGGCGGGGTTCCCCCTGCATGCCCCCTTCGTCCATTACATCGCCGCGGCGTTCGGTTGGCTGCGCCTGCTCCACGCCCGTCCGGACCGGGTGCGCGCGCACAGCCGGGTCGAGGGGCTCGCGCCCTTGCTCGCCGCGCGCGACGAAGGCGTCGGCACGGTGCTGGTGGCGGCACATGTCGGCGAGTGGGAGTGGGGCGCGGCGGCGCTCGCGGCGCGCGGGCTCTCCGTGGTCGCGGTCGCGGGCACCCAGATGCGGCCCGCGTGGAGCCCGGCGCTCGCCGCCGCCGAGCGCGCGCTCGGCATCGAGGTCGTCGGCCCGGGGCACTCCCCGGCGCGGCTCGTGCGCGCGCTCAGGCGCGGCGCGGTCGTGGCGCTGCTGGTCGACGGCGACGTCGCGACCGCGCGGCGCGGCGCCGCGCTCCTCGGTGCGCGGGCCGACCTACCGCTCGGCCCGGCGCGCCTGGCGGCGCGCGCGGGGGCGCGGCTCGTCGGCGGCCGATGCGAGCGCCGCGCGGGGACGTACCACGTGCGCCTGAGCGCGCTCGACGCCGCGCTGCCCGCCGGCGACGAGGACGCCCGTTTCGAGGCCGTGCGCGCCTGGCTGGGCGCGACACTGGCGGAGGACCCCGGCCGCTGGTGCCTGTTCCGACCCTTCTTCGAGCGCGCGGGCGCGTGAAGCTCGCGCTCGTCACCCAGTCCTACTATCCGCGCTTCGGCGGGGTGACCGAACACGTCGCCCACAGCGCGCGCGAGCTGAGGGCGCGCGGCCACGAGGTCACGATCGTGACCGGGCGACCGCCGGGCTACCGCGCGACCGACCCCGAGGGCGTGGTGCGCCTCGGCACCAGCATCATGGTTCCGTTCCAGGGCGCGTTCGTCGACCTCACGCTCGGACCGGCGCTCCGGCGCGACCTCACCGCGCTCTGGCGCGAACGCACGTTCGATCTGGTGCATGTGCACCAGCCGCTCACGCCGACGCTGCCGCTGCTGACCGGCGAGACCGCAACCGTGCCCGTGATCGGCACGTTCCATGCCGCGGGTGCCCAGAGCCGGCTGTTCCGCCTGTTCCGCCGTCCGTTGACGCGCCACTTCGAGCGCCTTTCAGGCCGCGTCGCCGTGTCCCCCACCGCGCGCCGATTCGCCGGCCACCACTTCCCGGGCGACTACCGCGTGATCCCCAACGGCGTCGACGTGCAGCGCTTCCACCCGGACGTGCCGCCGCGGCCCGAGCTGGTCGACGGCCGGCTGAACGTGCTGTTCGTGGGGCGGCTTGACCCGCGCAAGGGACTGCCCGTGCTGCTCGAGGCGCTGCCCGCTCTGCGCACCACCGTGCCCGAGGCGCGGCTGGTGGTGGTCGGCGACTCGTTCCTGCGCGGCTGGTTCGAGGCGCGCCTGAGCGCGCGCGAGCGCGAACACGTGATCTTCGCCGGGTCGGTCACGCCCGAGGCGCTGCCGTCGTACTACGCCTCGGCACACGCGTTCGTCTCGCCGGCGACGCGCAATGAGTCGTTCGGCATCGTGCTGCTCGAGGCCATGGCGGCGGGCAAGGCGCTCATCGCCTCCGACATCCCGGGCTACCGCGCGGTGGTGGACGACGGCGTGGATGGATTGCTCGTCCCGCCCGGCGACGCGCGCGCCCTCGCCGGGGCGCTGGGGCGCCTCCTGCGCGACCCGGCGCGCCGGCTCGCGCTCGGCGCGCGCGGGCGGGCCAAAGCCGAGACGCTGGGCTGGCCGTCCGTCACCGGGCGGCTCGAGGAGTACTACCGCGAGGTGCTCGCCGGCCGCGCACACGCTTCGTGAGTCTCGCCGCACCGTTCGGCCGCAAGGGATTCCCCGCCCTGCTCGCGGGCCAGGTGGTGTCGATCGCGGGCGACCGCTTCAATTATCTCGCGCTGATCGCGC
>JBDTYW010000249.1:0-4179 GCA_040005445.1 Candidatus Eiseniibacteriota bacterium | reverse complement strand
ACGCTCGCCACGCTCGTCAACTGGACGCTGCGCGACGAGATGCGGCGCGACCCGCACATCCTCGTGTTCGGCGAGGACGTGGCTGACGCCTCGCGCGAGGCGGTGCTGCCGGAGGTCAGCGGCAAGGGCGGCGTGTTCAAGCTGACGCACGGGCTCCAGCGCGAGTTCGGCGGCCGGCGCGTGTTCAACTCGCCGCTCGCCGAGGCGAACATCGTCGGGCGTGCGATTGGCATGGCGACGCGCGGGCTCAAGCCGGTGGTCGAGATCCAGTTCTTCGACTACATCTGGCCGGCGATGATGCAGATCCGGGACGAACTCGCGATGATGCGCTACCGCTCGAACAACCACTTCAGCTCGCCGATCGTGATCCGGGTCGCCTACGGCGGCTACCTCAAGGGCGGCGCGCCCTATCACTCCCAGTGCGGGGAGAGCATTTTCACGCACATTCCCGGCCTGCGCGTGGTCATCCCCGCGACCGCCGAGGACGCCTCCGGGCTGCTGCGTACGGCGATCCGCTGCGAGGACCCGGTGCTGTTCCTCGAGCACAAGCATCTGTATCGCCAGCCCTACGCCAAGAGCGCGTACCCGGGACCGGACTACATGGTGCCGTTCGGCAAGCTGCGGGTCGCGCGCGCCGGCTCGAAGCTCACGATCGTGACCTACGGTGCGCTCGTCCAGCGTTCGATCTACGCCGCCGTCGACCTCGCGGACGAGGGGATCGACTGTGAGGTGCTCGATCTGCGCACGCTTGCGCCCTGCGACTGGGACGGCATCTACGCTTCGGTCCGAAAAACCGGCCGCGTGCTGGTGGCGCACGAGGACACGCTGACGTCGGGTTTCGGCGCGGAGATCTCCGCGCGCATCGCCTCGGATTGCTTCGAATCCCTCGACGCCCCGGTGATGCGGCTGGGCGCGCTCGAGTGCCCGGTCGCCTACTCGCCCCAGCTCGAGGACGTGATCCTGCCGCAGAAGGATCACCTCGTGGCGGCGGCGCGCAAACTCGCGGAGTACTGACCATGATCCAGAAGCCCCACGACCCTGCCGCGCCGGCTCCCCGCGGGGGCGGCATCGCCCCGGCCACCTACGCCGAACGCCGCGCCGAGGTGCTGAGACGCATGGGCACGGGCGTGATGATCCTGCGCTCGAACCCCGAGCAGACGCGCTCGCACGACACGGTCTTTCCGTATCGCCAGGACTCGGATTTCGAGTACCTGACGGGCTTCCTCGAGCCCGATTGCGTGGCCGTCCTGACGACGGCGCACGCGGAGCACCGCTTCGTGCTGTTCGTCCGTCCGCGCGACCTCGAGAAGGAAACCTGGAACGGTCGCCGCGCCGGCGTCGAGGGCGCGAAGGAGCACTACGGCGCGGACGCCACGTTCTCGATCGACGAACTGGCCACCAAGCTGCCCGCGTACTTCGAGGGGCCGGGCACCGTGTACTTCACGCCGGGACTCGACCTCGCGTTCAACGCCCGGGTGGAGGAGTGGCTCGGCGGCATGCGCCGCACGCGGGCCCGCAGTGGCAAGGGCCCGGTCACTCGCACCGAGCACGGCGGGATCGTGCACGCCATGCGCCTCGTCAAGTCCACGGAGGAGGCGCAGCTCGTGCGCCGCGCCTGCGAGATCTCCTCCGAGGCGCACAACGCGGCGCTGGCGGCGACCAGGCCCGGCATGTCCGAGGGTGAGATCGAGGCGCTCGTCAACTACGTGTTCCGCGTGCGCGGCGCGCGCGCGCCCGGTTACAACTCGATCGTTGCGGGGGGCGAGAATGCGACGATCCTGCATTACATCGAGAACAATTTGCCGCTGCGCGACGGCACGTTGCTGCTGATCGACGCCGGCGCCGAATACGAGGGCTATACCGCCGACATTACGCGCACATTTCCGGTCGGCCCGCGCTTCAGCGCCGACCAGCGGGCGATCTACGACATCGTGCTCGAGGCGCAGCTGGCGGCGATCGCGGCGGTGCGGCCGGGCACACGCTTCGACGACGTGCATCGCGCCGCGCTCGAGGTGCTGGTCGACGGCCTGATCCGGATCGGGGTGCTGACCGGCGAGCGCGACGAGCTGATCGCCCAGAAGGCGTTCCAGCCTTTCTACATGCATCGCACGAGCCACTGGCTGGGCCTCGACGTGCACGACGCCGGGCTCTACGTGGACCCGGCCGGCAAGTCGCGGCCGCTCGAGCCGGGGATGGTGCTGACGGTCGAGCCGGGCCTCTACTTCGGTGACGGCCTGCTCGAGTACGACGTGCGCTGGCGCGGCATCGGGGTGCGCATCGAGGACGACGTGCTGGTCACCGAGACCGGGTTCGACGTCCTGAGCCGGGACGCGATCAAGGAGCCGGCGGCGATCGAGTCGGCCCGTGCAAGCGGGAAAAAGGTCGCGCTGCCGGTCGCCTGACCGCGGGGGACGCGCGCGACCATCACGCCCTGCCGCCGGGCGCCATCCCGGAATCGCTGACCGAATCCGCGGCATCCGTGGCTTCCGGCTCCGCGCCCTCGTCCTCGATGCGCGACTCCTCCGGGCGCTCCACGACCAGCGCCTTCAGGCGCCTGCCGAGCACGCGGATGATCCCCTGGAGCACCGCCGGGTCGCCCGATGCGAACTCGTAGAATTCCTCGCGACCGAGCGCGACCAGGAGCCCCTCCTCCGTGCACACTGCGCTCTGGGCCCGCTCCGAGTCGTCGACCAGCGCCCATGTGCCGAAGGCTTCTCCCGGTCCGACCGTGGAGAGTTCCTTGCCCCCGGAAACCAGGCTCACCCGGCCGCGATACACGACATAGATCGCGTCGGCGAGGTCGGCCTCGGCGTAGATCGCCTGCCCCTCGATCATCTCGACTTCCCGCACCAGCTCGGCAAGTTGGAGCAGTTGCCGCGGTCCGGCGGTCGAGAGAAGATCGATCTGCTTGAGCGTGAGGACGCGCTCGACGGTGGTCATGACGTCCGGGTCATGCGGGGACTCCCTCCTCGCTTCGTGCGGCGTGGTAAGCCGCGAGTTCGGCCCGGACGATATCGTCCTCGTCCGGGTGTGCCGCGAATTTGATCGCGATGCGCCCGAGCAGCGCATGCGCGGCGCGCACGGCGCACGCCCTAAGCCACGCGTCGCCCATCGCGTACGCGGTCTCGATGCAGCCGGCGACCTGGCCATCCGAGGGCTCGGCCTCGGTCCCCTCGAACGGTTGCGGGTTCTCGAACAGCTCGCGCAGGGCGCCGAAGCGCCGGCGCGGAATCAATTGCGACAGGTATTCGAGCGAGCGCGCCGTGGCTTTCGGGGCCCCTGGATTCTGCAGGTAGCGGTAGACGCTGCGGAACGGCTCGGGACGATAGTAGCAGGCCAGGGCGCGGCAGGAACGATCGAGCGCGCGATCCGCCGATTCGGCGAAGGAACTCGCGAGCAAGGCGACCCGGGGGTCCGTGGCCCCGTGGAGGATGTGGGCCGGCAGGAGATTGGCCCGCAGGTCATCGAGCTCCCGTTGCCAGAGCCGGAACGCGAGCGACTTCTTCACCAGGCCGCTCGCGGACCGAACGCGCATTCGGTTGAGCGCGCGCAGGCCGTCGTAGCGGGCGCGGGGATCGTCGCTGCGGGCCACGCGAAGGAGCGCCGCGATCGCGCTGCGGTTCCCGATCCGGGCCAGTGTGTCGCAGGCGCGCGCCCGCGCAAGCGGCCCCCGGGCTCCGTCCGTCAGTGCCGCAAGCGCGGGGACGGCGGCCTGGCCGAGTGCCGCGACCGCTTGCAGCCCCTCCTGGGCGAGCTCCGGCTCGACCAGTCGCGCGATCAGCGGGTCGAGCAGGCCGGGCGACGGGCGACGGGCGGCGGAGAGGAGCGCGGCGCGGCGCACCTCGATCAGGGGGTGATCGAGCAGGATCCGCAGGCGTTTTTCGGCGGCGCCGTGGTCGAGCAGCCCGAGCGATCGGGCCGCGGCCCATAGGTCGGCCTCGACTCCGGTCTGGATCAAGCGATCGACCCAGGGGGCGGTGACGATGGTCGGAAGCAGTCCGGGCCGCGCCAGCAGGACATCGAGGGCGAGCGCGCGCAGTTCGGGATCCGGGCCCTCCAGCAACGTCTGGGCCCGTTCCCTGGCCCCGGCTCCGTGAGCGAGTAACCATCCGATGGCGGCTCCCCGGGTGTCGGCGTCGGTCTCGGCGAGCAGGGGCTCCATGCCCGACTCGAGTCCGC
>JBDTYW010000248.1:0-4182 GCA_040005445.1 Candidatus Eiseniibacteriota bacterium | reverse complement strand
CGCGGGGCAGTGGGCGGAGCAGCAGCAGTCTTTCCGCGAGCTCCTGTTCGTCCTGTTCGGCGTCGTCTGCGCGATCCTGCTCGTCCCCCTGTTCGCGTTCCGATCGTGGCGGCTCGCCGGCTCGGTGCTGGCGATCGCGCTGGCCTCGCTCGCGGGCGTGTTCGTCGCGCTCCACGCGATGGGCTCGACGTTCAACATCGCGAGCTTCGTCGGCGCGATCATGGTCGTCGGGATCGTCGCGGAGAATGCATACTTCCTGGTCGCCGCGTATCTCGAGGCGCTCGGGCGAGGCGAGGCGCCCGGGGACGCCGCCGAGTCCGCCGCCCACCGCCGCGCCCGGCCGGTCCTCATGACCACGCTCGCCGGCGTCGCCGCCCTGGCGGCGCTGGCGATCGGTCAGGGCTCGGGGGCCGCGCTCCTCCAGCCGCTGGCGATCGCGGTGATCGGCGGCTTCGCAGGGTCGGCGCCGTTGCTCCTGCTCGTGCTGCCGCACTGGCTGGCCGCGACCGGGCGGGCCGACTAGCCCCGATCGTCAGGTCTTGGTCAGGCCCGGCGCGCGGGTGGCCTGCGGCCGCCGGGCCTGCTAGCATGCTCGCCATGAGACCGGTGCGCTGGATCGCCGTAGGCCTCAAGCTGCTCCTCCTGGTCACGCTCGTGACCACCGGCGCGCATACGCATGCTCACGATGCGGCGGACCACCCCTGTGTCGTGTGCGCGGTCGGCCACGCGCCGGCGGTCGTGGCTGCGGCGTCGCCCGCGCCCCAGGCGCCCGAACCCACGCTCGAGATCCTCGTCGAACGCCCCGCCTCCCTCGCGCCGTCGCCCTCGTGCGCGATCCCGTCGTCGCGCGCCCCGCCCCTCGGCTGATCGCCTCACCCGCTCTCGAACCGAACTGATTTCGAACGCTCAGGGCGGCGCGCCCGCGCGCCCGCCCCGGCGTTTGCATCGAGACGACCCGTAGGGAGAGAGAGGTTTCGCGCATGCGATTCCGTATCCTGTTGCTTTCCTGCACGCTGCTGGCGACATCGTTCGCCGCCGCCCCGGCTTCCGCGCAGGACGCCGCCGCGCCGCCGGGCAACGCCTCGATTGCGAACCCGGCGACCAGCGTCATCGGCTGGTTCCAGGCGGCGGCCGGCAACGACCGCCGCACGCAGGACCAGGCGTTCGACCTGCGCGAGGCCGAGCTCGCGCTCCAGTCCGCGGTCGATCCCTATGCCAAAGCCGACTTCATCCTGTCGTTCAGCAGCGCGGGGGTGGACGTCGAAGAGGGCTACCTGACCTGGCTGTCGCTGCCGGGCGGGGGCCAGGCCAAGATCGGCAAGTTTCGCGGCGACTTCGGCAAGTTCAACCGGACGCACGCGGGTGAGACGCCGTTCGCCGACCGCCCGCTCTCGACGCTCGCTTTCGGCGGCGAGGAGGGGCTTTCGACCACGGGGCTCGCCCTGTCGGCGATCGTGCCCACCGCGTTCTACTGGGACGTGACCGCGAACGTGGGCACCGCGCCCGAGGTGGGCGTGAACCGGGTCTTCGCCGCGGACACCGGGCGCGACCTGCTGTGGATCGGGCGCAGCAGCGCGTTTGTGGACCTGTCCGAGGCGTCGAACCTGAACCTCGGCATTTCGTATGCAAACGCGCGCGCCGACTCGATGCTGCGCGCCGAGGGCGCGCACGCGCAACTCGCCGGCGCCGACTTGACGTTCCGGTGGAAGAACCCGCGCCGCAGCATCTATCGCTCGCTGACGGTGCAATCCGAGTTCACGCGCGAGCAGGGATCGGCGGCGGGAGCGCCCTCGCGCAACGGGTGGTTCGGCTACGCGCTCTACCAGTTCGCGCGCCGCTGGAAGGTCGGCGCACGCTACGACTCGACCGATCGCACGACGCTCGCCGGCCGCGAGCGCGGCGTGCTCGGCCTGGTCCAGTTCCAGCCCAGCGAATTCTCGCTCCTGAGCCTGCAGGCGCGTCGCACCCACGACTCGCTGACCGACGCCGACGGCGACGCCGTCTTCCTCAAGTGGACGTTCAACATCGGACCGCACGGTGCTCACCCGTATTGAGCCCCGACGGCCTGGAGGCCTGACCATGTTCACGACCCGGCGTACGTTTCGTACGCTTTGTACGCTTCGTACGCTTTGTACACTGCTCCTGGGCGCCATGCTCGTGCCCGCGATCCCGGCCGATGCCGCGGCGGGCAAGACGCTGTCGGTGGTGACCACGACCGAGGACCTCGCGGCAATCGCCCGCGAGGTCGGCGGCGATCACGTCGCGGTCGCGTCCCTGTCGCGCGGCTACCAGGACCCGCACTTCGTCGACGCCAAGCCCTCGTACCTCGTCCAGCTCAAGAAGGCGGACCTGTTCGTCGAGGTCGGGCGCGAACTCGAGGTCGGCTGGGCGCCCGGCCTGGTCAGCGGGTCGCGCAACGCGAGGATCCTCCCGGGCGCGCCCGGCCACGTCGACGCCTCCGCCCAGATCGCGGTGATCGAGGTGCCGACGACCGTCAGCCGCTCGCAGGGCGATGTCCATCCGTTCGGCAATCCGCACTACCTGCTCGACCCGGCGAACGGCGCGCCGGTGGCGCGCGCGATCCGGGACGGGCTGATCCGTGTCTCCCCCGCGGACGCCGCGTACTTCAACGCCCGTTGCGCGGACTTCGAGAAGCGCCTCGGCGTCGCGGTCGCGCGCTGGAAGGGCCAGGCCGCGACGCTCGGCCTGAACGGCATGAAGGTCGTGACCTACCACCGCTCCTGGTCCTACTTCGCGAAGGCCTACGGGCTGAATGTCGTGGACTTCATCGAGCCCCGTCCGGGCATCCCGCCCTCGCCGAACCACGTGGGCGACCTGGTCAACGAGATGAAGAAAGGCGGTATCCGCGTGCTGATCATGGAGCCGTTCTTCGACGCGCGCGTCCCGCAGAAGATCTCGAGGGACACCGGGGTGCCGCTCGCGATCCTGCCCACGTCGGTCGGGGCCGAGGACTCGATCCACACCTATTTCGACCTGTTCGACCGGCTGTTCGCCGAACTGACGACGGCGTTGAAGGGAGGGAAGGCGTGATCGAGCAACTGCCGTTCCTGCTCTGGCCGTTCCTCGCGCTGTTGTGCATCGCTGGGATCCACGTCTACCTCGGGCTCCACGTGGTGGAGCGCGAGGTGATCTTCGTCGATCTCTCGCTCGCCCAGATGGCCGTGCTCGGCGCGAGCGTCGCGTCGCTGCGCGGCGCGGAGCCTGGCGAGCCGCTCACCTATGCGCTCGCGCTCGGGTTCACCGTGCTCGGTGCGGCGACGTTCGCGCTCACGCGCTCCGACAAGGGGCGCGTGCCGCAGGAGGCGGTCATCGGCATCGTGTATGCCGTCGCCGCGGCGGCGAGCGTGCTCATCCTCAACAATGCGCCGCACGGCGCCGAGCACATCCGCGACGTGCTGGTGGGCCAGTTGCTCGCGGTCGAGCAGAAGGACGTGCTGCGCCTGGTCGTGCTCTACGGCGTGATCGGCGCGCTGCACTGGTGGTGGCGCCGGCGGCTGTGGCTGATCTCGCACGATCCGGGGGCGGCGAAGGCGCAGGGGCTGAACGTCAAGGCGTGGGACTTCCTGTTCTACCTGACGTTCGGCATCACTGTCACCGCGTCGGTCGAGCTGGGCGGCGTGCTCGTCGTGTTCAGCTACCTGATCGTGCCGAGCGTGACCGCGCTCCTGTTCTCGGAAAGGGTCGCGTCGCGGCTCCTGATCGGCTGGGCCGTGGCCGCGCTCGCGAGCGCGCTCGGCATGCTCGCGTCGGTGTGGCTGGCGGCGCCTCCGGGCGCGAGCGTGGTGTGCGTGTTCGGCGCGCTGCTCGCGGTTGCGGCGCTGGTCCGGCCGCGGGGCAAGGCGGTGCTCGCCGCGGCCTAGTGGCGGAACATCTCCGAGATCTCGGGGCTCCGGCGCCACGCCTGGTAGACGTGGCCCGGCAGCGGCCGGCCGAGCGCCGCTTCGATCGGCGCCGAGGCCTCGACCAGCTTCTTGATGTCGATGCCGGTCTGGATCCCGAGCCCGTGGAAGAAGTAGGCGAGGTCCTCGGTCGCCGCGTTGCCGGTCGCGCCGGGCGCGAACGGACAGCCGCCGAGCCCCGCAGCCGACGCGTCGAACGTGCGGATGCCGAGCAGCAGCCCGGCCATCACGTTGACCAGCGCGGTGCCGCGCGTGTCGTGCA
>JBDTYW010000247.1:0-4184 GCA_040005445.1 Candidatus Eiseniibacteriota bacterium | reverse complement strand
CCGGGGCGCGGGCGAAGTTCTCGCGCGCGCTCACCGCCACCCTGCTGGCGTTCCTCGGGTGCTGCATGATCTATGTCCTGTTCCCCGTGGTCGGCCCCTATCATTACTTCGGCCATCCGCCGGCGAACTGGTGGCCGGGCGTGTTCGGTCCGCTGTCGCACACGATCGTCGAGCGCGGCTCGTCGCTCGGCACTGCGTTCCCGTCGTCACACACCGCGGTCGCGGTGTGCGTCTGGCTGACGGCATGGCGGCTGAGCCGCCCCGCGTTCTGGGCGCTCGCGCTGATCGTCCCGGCGCTCGCATTCGGCACCGTGTACGGCGGCTTCCACTACGCGGTGGACACGGTCGCGGGCGCGCTGCTCGGCGCGGGCGCGGCGCTGGTCGCTCCGGGGCTGCACACGCGCATGGCCGCGAAAATCACGGGAAAACACCCGTCCGAAGGGCTCCAGAGTTTCGCTTCCCAAGGCCGGGGTCGCCGTCTAGACTGACCGCTTGTTACACAATGCACTGGAGCGATGGACGCCCCGGTGCGGCGCAGGAGGAATGTTCAAGATGAGTGCAGCGAGTAGCGTTCCCACTGACCGACTCTGGCTCGTCAGCAAGAAATGGGATCTCACGTTCCTGATCGGCAGCGCCCTGCTGGCCGCGATCCCGTTGACGATGCTCTACGGATTCCACGTCTCGACCACGGCGATCAACCTGGTTGTGGCCGGCCTGGTCGGGGGACCGCACCTGTACTCGACGTTCGGCTACACGCTGGCCGACGGCGCCTACCGGAAGAAGTACAACTGGGTGCTCCTGCCCTGCGTGCTGATCCCAATGGCCGTGGTGTGGCTCGCACTCAACAACCTCGTGCTGCTGCTCACGATCTTCTTCTTCTGGGCGTCGATCCACGTGCTGCACCAGATCGCCTACCTGACGGACGTCTATCGGTTCAAGGACCCGCGTCCGCGCTCGCTGTTCAACCGCGCGGTCGATTACGGCGTGATCTTCACCGGGCTCTACGTCAACTCGTCCGGGCGCCTGGTGCGCGGCGAGTTTGTGGTCGGCGGCGGCACCAGCCCGCGCAGCCTGCTGCTCCCGCCGTTCGCCCAGAACGCGGAATGGATCCCGCAGCTCACGTTGCTCGCGTTCTCGGTCTTCCTCGCGCTCTACGTGATCAAGACCGTCAAGGAGGCGCGCGAGGGCCGGCTCAACATCCCGTCGGTCGCGATCATCTCGGTGACCACGGTGATGTCGCTCATCATCCCGACGTTCAAGAACATCGACATCGCGTTCCAGGGTTACAACACCTGGCACTCGTTCCAGTACCTTGCGCTCGTCTGGTACATCAACAAGCTCCGCCTGGAGCACGGCGAGATCAACGGCCCGGTGATGCGCTCGGTCGTGTCGGCGCAATCGCCCGCGAAGTTCTACGGCCTGTTCTTCCTAGCGACCGTGGTGGCGTTCGGGACGTCGCTCCTGCTGCAGTTCGGCTTCGGCTGGCCCCGTGACGCGGCGTACTACTCGGTCGTGCTCGGCACGCTGCTGGTGCACTACTACCTCGACGCGATCAACTTCACGCGCTTCGGCCTCGTGCTGCGCGAGCCGAGCGCGGTCGACCTCGGACGGGGCATGGTGGCGCAGCCGGAGGCGGCGGTCGCCTAGCGCCGTTCGCCGCGGGTGCGATGAGACGAGGCCCCGGGGAGCGATCCCCGGGGCCTCGTGCTTGCTCGTCGGTGACCCGGAGCGGAGGATCCAGGATCGGGTACACGCAGGCCGAGAGCTCGGAAACCGACGAGTCGGTGGAAAATTGGACATGGCACCTACCCGAATCCATCGGCTTTGAATCACTTCCGCGTCCATCCCAGGTGAGATCGCCGACCGCCCTGCCCCTCCCGTCCCGCAGGGTCCGCACGAGCTTGCCATCCGGATCGAACACGCGAATGGAGAGTCGCGCTGCCCGGTTCGTGAGCCGGTAGCCGATGCGAAGCTCCCAGGGCCGGCGTTCGTCGACCCGAAGCTCGAACCGCCCGGACCTGTTCTCCGCGGAGGACGTCTGAACGGGAGGCCGTCGGTGCTCCACGAGGACCGTTCCCGCCCGGAAGTCATCGCCAAGATTGAAAACGGCGAACGGCGCGCGCGGCGCCCCTTCGAGCAGGAGGGGATTCAGGAGGTCGAGATCGAGTTCCCGGTCCACGCCGGCCGCCGCTTCGACGGTGTCGCTGAGACAAGGCAGGCCGACGAGACAGGCACGAATCGCGTGGGTGCCCCGGGGGACCCTCGCGATGCGAAAGAACCCATGCTCATCCGCCTGCGCCCCCAGCCCCGCGTCGACGAGGACGACGTTCGCGTACCGGGCAGGAGCCGCGCCGTTGATGCGCACGATGCCGTGGATTTGCCCGGTGGACGGTTCGGGGGGCGCCGCCGGGCCCGCGGCGCCGAGGACCCCGGCAAGGGCGAATCGCATCAGGACCTGGAAGGAAGTCGATCGGATCATGGGTGCCCTCGCGCTCGAGACCGCCCGGCACCGAAGAGCATAGCTCGGCAGGCCCTCAAGCTCGAGGGCGCCCCGCCCAAGGCGGAGCGCCCCCCGAGAATCACGCCTGGGCGAAGATTTAGCTCGCCGTCTTCGCCGCCCGGAACTTGATGCCGCAGCCGAGCGACTTGGTCTCGGCGACCGGGACGGCCTTGCCGCCGGCGACCGCCCACACCGCATTTGCGAGGTAGGGCTGCTTGACGGCCCCGGCGTCGTCGGCGTTGTCGTCGATCGTGCCGTGGTAGACGAGCAGGCCCTTCCCGTCGAACAGGAATGCCTCGGGCGTGCGGGTGGCGCCGAAGGCCCGCGCGATGTCCGACGTCGCGTCCATCGCGTACGGGAACTTCATGCCGCGATCCTTCGCGCGCGTCACCATGTTCGCGTAATCGTCGGTGGCGTTGACGGAGGGGTCGTTCGCATTGATCGCGACCACGCCGATGCCCTTCTTCGAGGCCTCGTTCCCGAGCTTGACGATGCGCGCTTCCCACTTCTTCGCCCACGGGCAGCCGTTGCACGTGAAGACCACGAGGGTTCCCTTGGCACCCTTGACCCCGGCGATCGAGACCTCGCTGCCGGCGGCGGTCTTCATCTGGACGTCCGCCATCGGGGCCTTCGAGCCCAGCGCGAGCGCGGCGGGCGCGGACTCCTCCGCACCGGCGGGCATGCCGGAGACGAGGATGATCGAGGCCGCGAGCAGCGCGGCGCCTGAAAGCAAGATGGGCTTCATGAGCGGTCCTTCCCGTGAGTGGTGGAATCGGTGCTGCCTGCGGGCAACTCCGGGAGCGAAAGCACCGGGCGCACGCGTCTCTCGAACGCGGCGTACGAGGCCTTCCCCTCCCAGGAATCGCGCAGGACTCCGTGCGCGTCGAAGACGAACGAACCGGGCAACGAGCCCGACCAGTTCGAACTCAACGCCGCAATGAACGCCTGGTCATCGCCGGTCTTGTAGTACGTCGGCCAGTCCACGCCCTGCTCGGCGAGGAACTTGCGCGCGTTCGGCAGGTCCTCGGTGAAGTCGGCGGAGATCAAGACCACGCGCAGCCCGCGATCCCGATAGGCGCGGGACAGGCGGATGATGCCGGGGAACTCCTCGCGGCAGGGTTCGCACCAGCTCGCCCACACATTGACCAGCGTGCCCTGCGCGCCGCCCGAGGCGATCACCGCGGCAAGCGAATCGGGCGGCACGGCGGTGAACGCCAGCCGCGCCGGGTCGAGCGTCCTGGCGGCAATGGCGGGAGCCTGGGGCTCGGGCTGTCGGGCGCAGGCGGCGATTCCGAATGCGATCAGCGCGATCAGGGCCACGCGCGGGGCGAGAATGAGCGGTCGGGTCATGCGCGGAGGATACGACGCCCGGAGGTCGCCCCGCACACGCGGGCCGCTCTCCTTGCGTACTCTTTGCACGCGGCCCTCTCAGGCGGGCGATTCGCGAACCAGTGCGGCGAGGTCGGCCTCGGTGAGCAACGCTGACCAGTGCCGGATCTTGATCGGACCGCCCAGCGTCCAGTCCGCCTCGAGGATCGCCGGGTGGCTCACGAGGTGCTGGCGCAGCGCCTGCCAGCGGCTCTCGTCGAGGTCCGGGAACCCGATCGTCGAGACCGCGATGCCCTCGGGATTGCGCAGCCACGACAGCGAGATCGCCCACGCGCCGGTGAGCACGGCGAGCGCG
>JBDTYW010000246.1:0-4190 GCA_040005445.1 Candidatus Eiseniibacteriota bacterium | reverse complement strand
GCTCCATGTCCTTGTAGAACGGATCGAGGTAGGGATTCTCGATCACGGGCTCGTAGTAAACCTTCCAGCCCAGCTCGGCGGCGAGGCGATCCGTCAGCTCGGTCTTGCCCACCCCGATGTTTCCGGCAATGGCAAGGAAATAGCCCTGCGGCATGGAGGACTCCGGCATCGGCTCGAGTACGTAAGGCCAGGGTGGGGTGAGGACGAGCGGATCCTAGCGAAACGTCGCGATCTCCGCCAGCGGCTTGCGCGCGATGTCCGGGACCTCGCAATCGGACGCCGGATAGCCGACCGGCATGAGCACGAACGGGCGCTCGTTCTCGGGGCGCCCGCACAGTTCGCGCAGGAACGTCATTGGCGCCGGCGTGTGCGTGAGCGAGGCCAGGCCCGCCCGATGGAGCGCCTGCACCAGGAAGCCGACCGCGATGCCGACCGACTCGGCGACGTAGTAGTTCTTCATCCGGCGCCCATCGGGCAGGATCTCCGGGTCGCGCCGAAACACGACGATCAACCAGGGTGCGACCTCGAGATAGTCCTTGTGGAAATCCGTGCCCAGCGGCGCGAGCGCCTCGAGCCACTCGGCCGGCGCGCGGCGGTCGTAGAAGTCGCGCTCCTCGACCTCGGCCCCCTCGCGGATCCGGCGTTTTAGCTCCGGGTCGGAGACCGCCACGAAGTGCCACGGCTGGCGATGGGCGCCGCTCGGCGCCGTGCCCGCGATCGCAAGCGCGCTCTCGATCAGCCCGCGCGGCACCGGGTCCGGCGAGAACTGCCGCACCGTGCGGCGCGCGTTCGCGATGGCGAAATCCGCTTCCAGGATCCGTCCTCCCTCGGCCACCGGCACGCGCGCGGGGCGATAGGGAACGGTGCGATGGGTCGGGGCGTTCGGCGAGTCCCTCATGGCAACAGGGAACGCGAGCGGCCCCGCTCCGTCAAGCCCGAAGCGGCCCCGCACCCCTGGCGCGAGGGCGTGGACAGGCGAGAGCGGAATCGCTAGGATGGCCGTCCTCACACCTCCCTTCTTCCCGACCCAAGGAGCCCTCCCGTGACCACTGGCACCGACACCGGCGTGCATGAAGTGTTCGACCTCTCGAGCGAATTCGTCGATCGCATGGCTGCCCTTCGCCCGTCCATGGCGACCTACCAGGGCATCGCCGGCCACGACGCCTCTTGGGACGACTTCAGCCCGGCGGGCGGGGAGGTCATTCGCCGCTTTATCGCCGATTACCAGAAGCGTCTCGCCGGCCTCCCACCGGCGGAGAATCGCTGGGCCCAGCTCGCCGTCCAGGTCATGGCCGATCACCTCGAGCTCGAGCGCCTGTACTACGAGGACGGCGACGACCTGCTCGACCTGAACAACATCGCCTCGACGTTCCAGACCATCCGCCAGGTCTTCGACCTCATGGACACGGAAACCGCCGAGGGTTGGACGAACCTGGTCACCCGCATCGAGACGCTGGGCCGGCCGCTCACGGGCTACCGTGAGACGCTGGCGAAGGGCCTCGCCCAGGGAACGACGGTCGCCGCCCGCCAGGTGAGGGCCGTGATCGAGCAAGCCCGCGTGCAAGCCGGGCCCGAGTCGTACTTCCGGCGCCTGCCCGCCACCCTCGCCGGGAGCGGCGTCAAGGACGCGGCGCTCGCTGCCCGGCTCGACGCCGCCATCCAGGTCGCGTGCGCGGCCTACGGCGAGTTCGCCGACTGGCTGGAGAGCGCCTACCTGCCGAAGGCCTCGCCCCGCGATGCGGTCGGGCGGGAGCGCTACGCGCGCCAGACGCGCCGCTTCCTCGGCATGACGATTGATCCCGAGGAGACCTACGCGTGGGGCTGGGAGCAGGTGCGCTCGATCGAGGCCGCGATGCGGAAGGTGGGCGAGCAAATCAAGCCGGGCGCGACCCTGCCCGAGGTGTTCGAACTGCTCAAGTCCGACAAGGCGCGCGCGGCGAAGGACATCCCCGAGTTCGTGCGCATCATGACGGAGCGCCAGGTGCAGGCGCTGGCGCAGCTCGACGGCGCGCACTTCGACGTGCCCGCTCCGATTCGCGAAGTGCAGGTGAAGATCGCGCCCAAGGGCGGCGCGCTCGGGGCGTACTACATCCAGCCGAGCGAGGACTTCAGCCGGCCCGGCAGCGTGTGGTACTCGCTCGCGCCCGACGAGACGCACGACATCCCGCTCTATGACCATATCTCGACCGCCTATCACGAGGGCTTCCCGGGCCATCATCTCCAGTGCGGGACCCAGGTCTTCCTGGCGGATCGCCTCTCCCGCCTGCACCGCCTCTCGGTGTGGTACCCGGGTTACGGAGAGGGCTGGGCGCTCTACACCGAGCGCCTGATGGACGAGCTGGGCTACCTCGAGAAGCACGAATACGTGCTCGGCATGCTCAATGCGCAGCTGTTCCGTGCCTGCCGCGTGGTGATCGACCTCGGCTGCCACCTCGAGCTCGCGATCCCGGCGAGCGAGACCTCGTTCCATCCCGGCGAGACCTGGAACTACGACCTCGGCGTCGAGATGATGGAGCAGCGCGGCTTCCAGGACCCGCAGTACGCGGCCTCCGAGGTCACGCGTTACCTGGGCTGGCCCGGGCAGGCGATCTCCTACAAGGTGGGCGAGCGCGTGATCATGGAGCTGCGCGAGCAACTCAAGCAGAGGAAGGGCGCGGCGTTCAGCCTCAAGGACTTCCACGCCCGGGTGCTCAACACCGGCCCGGTCGGCCTCGAGTTGCTGCGCGAACTCGTGCTGCGTGATTAGCCGGGCGACCATGTCCGAGTCGAAGCGGGAAATTTACAAGGGCAAGGTGGTCCATCTCTTCGTCGAGACGGTCACCTTGCCCAACGGGCACACCACGGCGCTCGAGGTGATCCATCACCCGGGCGCCGCGGCCGTCGTGCCCTTCCTCCCCGACGGCACGATCCTGATGGTGCGCCAGTACCGTCACGCCGCCGGCGGCTACCTGCTCGAGATTCCGGCCGGCAAGCTCGACCCGGGCGAGGCGCCCGAGGCCTGCGCCCGGCGCGAAACCGAGGAGGAGGTCGGCCACCGCGCCGGGCGCCTCGAGAAGCTCGGGGAGATCCTTACGACCCCGGGATTCACCGACGAAATTATTCACCTTTACGCAGGCTACGACCTCGTGGCCACGGCGACGTCGCTCGAACCCGACGAGGACCTGAGCGTCGTCCGGATGCCGTTCACCGAGGCGGTGGCGCGGGTCGAACGAGGCGAGATCCAGGACGCCAAGAGCATGGCCGCGCTCCTGCTCGCGGCCCGCCGCACGCCCCTCCCCTAGTTTCGCCCGGCCGGGGGGTGCTAGACTGGGGTCGCCCCATCCCCCAAGGGCGATCCCGGGCACCGGGATCGATCGATCCATGTCCCCCATTCGAGGTTCCTGCCCATGAAGCGCAACCTGTCCCGGACCGCCCTTGCGGCCCTCGTGTTCGGCCTGGCCGTGGCCGGCCTTTCCCCCGCCCTGGCGGCGCCGCGCACGCTCGCGCCCGTCACCGATGGCGATCGCATCACCGCCCCGGGCACCTACGACGCGAGCATCGTCTACATCCCCGGGCTCTCGATCCCGGGCGGTCTGCCCGACTGCGCCGAGAAGTTTGACCGGCAGGTCTACGTCGGCAAGCTCACCGTCACCAGCAGCGCCGCCGGTTCGCGCATGGCGTTCGTCGGCGAGAACGAGGACGATCCGACGATGAACCTGCGCGCGTCGGCCGACTTCAACTCGAGTTGGGGCGGCTTCCTGCTCGGCCCGCTCGGCGGGCGGCAGGACGCGCTGGTCGGCATCGACGTGGCGAACGTCGTGAGCGGCCGCGTGATCGGGCGCGTGCGTGGAGAGAATGGCCGCGCGGGCGTGCTGATCGTCAAGATCGGGCCCGGCGGTTCGATCGCCGGCTGCAGGTTCGTGGGCCCGGGCTCGCGCTAGGAGGCGGCTGCGGAGGTTTCCCCTGCGACCAGGGGAGCCTCGTCGCGGCGATAGCGCCTGAGCACCGGCGTGCGCCATGCCGTGAGCGCGGTGGCGACCAGGCAACCGATGCCCCCGGTGACCACCGAGACCGGGGCCGACCACGCCTGCGCGACGAGGCCGGCCTCGAGCTCGCCGAGCTGTGGGCCGCCCATGAAGAAGATCATGTTGACGCTGGTCATGCGGCCGCGCATGCGATCGGGCGTGGCGAGCTGGCGGATGACGTTGCGC
>JBDTYW010000245.1:0-4191 GCA_040005445.1 Candidatus Eiseniibacteriota bacterium | reverse complement strand
CGCGACGTATGCGGGGCTCGCCGGGGGGGCGCACGTCACGCTCCTGCCGGAATTCGAGATCGACCTCGACGCCGTCGGCCGCGTCGTGGCCGAGCGCCGCCGGGGCCCGGCCGGGTATTCGATCGTCGTCGTGTCCGAGGGGGCGCGCCTGCCCACGGCGCAGGCCGGGGCCGCCGGCGTGGCCACGGTCGCGGCCGGGACCGACGCATTCGGCCACGAGCGCCTGGGCGGCATCGCGCAGCGCCTGGCGGAGCGCATCGAGCAGCAGACCGGCGTCGAGACGCGCGCCGTGGTGCTCGGGCACATCCAGCGCGGCGGCGCGCCGTCGGCCTACGACCGCGTGCTGGCGACGCGCTTCGGCGTCCATGCCGCCGAGCTCGTGGCTGCCGGGCGGTTCGGCCGGATGGCCTCGCTGCGGGGGACGGAGATCACCGACGTTCCCCTGGTCGAAGGGACGGGCACGCTCAAGACCGTGCCCCTTGCATTCTACGAAATGGTTCGCGGGGTTTCCGGCTAGGGGCAGTCGTCGGGGCGCGTCGCGCCCGGAGGTTTCCATGGCGGTACGCGTCGGCATCAACGGATTCGGACGGATCGGGCGGCTGGTCGTGCGGGCCGCGCTCAAGCGCAAGGCGGACGTCGAGTTCGTGGCGGCGAACGACGTGACCGACGCAGCCACGCTCGCGCACCTCATGCAGTACGACTCGGTGCACGGCACCTGGCCCGACCCGATCACCGCCGACGGGGATGCGATCGTCGTCTCCGGTCGGCGCATCCGGATCCTCAAGGTCAGGGAGCCGTCGGCCCTGCCGTGGAAGGACCTCGGCGTGGACATCGTGCTCGAGGCCACGGGGCTGTTCACCGATCGCGACCAGGCGGCCGCCCACCTCGCCGCGGGCGCCCGCGTGGTCGCGGTCTCGGCTCCGTCGAAGGGCGCGGACGCGACGCTCGTGATCGGCGTCAACGACGCGGCGTACGTCAAGGGCAAGCACCAGGTAGTCTCGGTGGCCTCGTGCACCACGAACTGCCTGGCGCCGATCGCGAGCGTGCTGCACGAGACGTTCGGCATCGAGCGCGGCCTCATGACCACGACGCACGCCTACACCAACGACCAGCGCATCCTCGACCTGCCGCACAAGGACCTGCGCCGCGCGCGGGCGGCGGCGGTGAACATGGTGCCGACCTCGACCGGGGCGGCGAAGGCGATCGGGCTCGTGATCCCCGAGCTCAACGGCCGGCTCGACGGCGTCGCGATGCGCGTGCCGGTGCCCGACGGTTCGATCGTCGACCTGACCTGCCTGGTCTCGAAGAAGACCGACGTCGCCGGCGTCAACGCCGCGATGAAAGCCGCCTCCGAGGGACGCCTGAAGGGGATCCTCAAGTACTCCGAGGCGCCGCTGGTCTCGAGCGACATCATCGGCGATCCGTCCTCGTCGGTGTTCGATGCGCCGCTCACCGCCGTCCTCGAGGGCACGATGGTCAAGGTGTTCTCCTGGTACGACAACGAGTGGGGGTTCTCGAACCGCGTCGTGGACATGTTCGCGCGCCTGTAGACGCGCCGAAGGAGAGCCCGTGCCCGAAAACGCCCTCGACCGCCTCACGCTGCGCGACCTCGACGTCGACGGTAAGCGCGTGCTCATGCGCGTGGACTACAACGTGCCGCTGGATGACGAAGGCAACGTCTCCGACGACACCCGGTTGGTCGCCACGCTGCCCACGATCCGCTACCTGTTCGAGAAGGGCGCGGCGATCGTGCTCATGTCGCACCTCGGCCGGCCGAAGGGCGGGCCCGATCCCCGCGCCTCGCTCGCCCCGGTGGCGAAGCGCCTCGAGCGCCTGCTGCGCCAGCCCGTTCCGCTCGCCCCGGATTGCGTGGGCGAGGCCACGACCGCGATGGCGGCCGCGCTCAAGCCGGGGCATCTTCTCCTGCTCGAGAACCTGCGCTTTCATCCCGAAGAGGAGGCGAACGACCCGGCATTCGCCGCGGCGCTGGCGGCGCTCGGCGACGTCTACGTCAACGACGCGTTCGGCACCGCGCATCGCGCGCACGCCTCGACCGTGGGCGTGCCCGAGCGCCTCCGGCCCGCTGCGGCCGGCTTCCTCATGCAGAAGGAACTCGAGTACCTTGGCCGCGCCCTGGCCGAACCGGCGCGGCCGTTCGCCGCGATCGTGGGCGGGGCGAAGATCTCGAGCAAGATGCCCGTGCTCGACCACCTGCTCGGCGTGTGCGACCGCGTGCTGGTGGTGGGCGCGATGATGTTCACGTTCCTGAGGGCGCAGGGCTTCGGTACGGGGCAGTCGCTGGTCGAGGAGGAGTTCGTCGAGGATGCGCGCCGGATCCTCGCGCGGGCGCGCGAGCGCGGCGTCGACGTCGTCGTGCCGGTCGACGCGCGCTGGTCGAACAGCCTCGACGGGTCGCAGCCGGTCACGGTGCACGCGGTCGCGGCGCTGCCCGAGAGCGGCTACGGCGTCGACATCGGGCCCGAGAGCGAGTCGTTGTTCGTGGGCGTGCTGGGCGACTGCCGCACCGTGGTGTGGAACGGGCCCATGGGCATCTTCGAGCAGCCCCCGTTCGCCCACGGCACGCTGGCGATCGCCCGCGGGCTGGCCGCGCTCGCCCGCGAGCGCGACGCGATCACGATCGTGGGGGGCGGCGACTCGGCGGCGGCGCTCGAGAAGACCGGCCTCGCCGATCGCGTGAGCCACGTCTCGACCGGCGGGGGTGCCTCGCTCGAGTTCCTCGAGGGCAAGGTGCTGCCCGGCGTCGCCGCCTTGTCCCCGCGCGCCGGCGCCGCGCCTCCGCTCGCGTGAGCGCGCGCGCACCCGGCCCGCGTCTGGTCGCGGGGAACTGGAAGCTCCACAAGGGCAACGACGAGGCCGCAACACTCGCGCGCGACCTCGTCGCCGGCCTGCTGCCCACGCCCGGCTGCGACGTCGTCCTGTGCCCGCCGTTCACCGCGCTGTCCGAGGTGCGCTATGCGCTCGCTGGCACGCCGATCCACCTCGGCGGCCAGGACCTGTTCTCGGAGGACGAGGGGGCGTTCACGGGCGAGGTCTCCGGGCCGATGCTGGTGTCGGCAGGCTGCACGCACGTGATCGTGTGCCTCGGCGAGACGCTCGACGAGCGCGAGGCCGGCCGCACCGCCGAGGTGGTGACCCGCCAGTTCGACCGCGGGCCCGGCGGAATCGCGGGCGAGGGCGCCGCGCGCATCGTGCTCGCCTACGAGCCGGTGTGGGCGATCGGCACGGGGCGGACCGCGACACCGGCGCAGGCCGCCGAGGTGCACGGCGTGCTGCGCGCCCGCGCCCGGGCGGCCTGGGGCTCGGGCGCCGATCGGCTGCGAATCCTCTATGGCGGCTCGGTCAAGCCGGACAACGCGGCCGCGCTGTTCGCCGAACCCGAGCTCGACGGAGCCCTGGTGGGGGGCGCCTCGCTCACCCCGGCCCAATTCCTGCCGATCGTCGGGGCGGCGGCCCGCTGAGGTGCGCCCTGAGCCTCTAAGCGGCGGCCGCATCGGGGATTGACGCGCGGGCCCGAGGGCGGGTATCGTGCGCTGGTGCGGGGCTCCCGTCGGGGGCCCTTTCTCTTGGACGGACGAGGGACTCATGGTCGGTTTCCTGATGGTGATCCACTATCTGGTCTGTTTCGCGATGGTACTCGTGATCCTGCTGCAGTCCGGCAAGGGCGGCGGTCTGGCGGGCGCATTCGGCGGCGGCGGTTCGACGATCTTCGGGGGTCGCGGCGCCGGGACGATCCTGACCCGCGCCACGATGGTGCTCGGAGCGATGTTCTTCTTCACGTCGCTCACGCTCGCTCTCCTGTCCGCCCAGCGCACGGGTGCGGCCGGGGGCAAGAGCCTGATCCAGCAGGACGCGCAGCACGCGGCGGAGACGCAGCCGTCGTCGGGCGTCCCGGCGGGCTCCCGGGCCCCGGCGGGCGGCGCCCAACTTCCCTCGACCGGGGCTCCGGCGACATCGCCGGGCGCGGCTCCCGCGCCGGCCACTCCGGCGCCGGCGACCCCGGCTCCCGGCGGCAAGTAGGATCCAAGCAGCGCAACGCGCGCCGGCCGGTCCCCTCAGGATCACGGCCGGGGTGCGAGTTCGATGTGCCCGGGTGGTGGAACTGGTAGACACGTACGTTTGAGGGGCGTATGGGTAACCCCGTGCGAGTTCAAATCTCGCCCCGGGCACCAC
>JBDTYW010000244.1:0-4200 GCA_040005445.1 Candidatus Eiseniibacteriota bacterium | reverse complement strand
CGGGCGAGGCATGCTCGCCGAGCGCGAGCTTGAGCTCGGCGAGCGACTCGTCCCACTGCCGGCGCTTCTGCATCACCAGCGCGCGTCCGGTGTGCGCCGCCGATCGAGCGCGACGGGCGAGCGGCGAATCGGTCTCGGGGATCGCCGCCAGGGCGCGCGCAAACATCGAGTCGGCGCGCGGGTAATCGAGCAGGTCGTAGGCGAGCCGGCCGGCCGCGAGCAACTCGGGCACCGCCCCCGCATCGCCCTGGGCGATCCGCAGCCGGGTGAGCGAGTCGACCACGGCCGAGGCGTCGCGCACGCGCTCCCAGAGCAGGCGCGTCGAACGGGCCTCGACGTCGGGGAGCGCCTCGAGCCGCGCGATCAGCGGCGCGGCCGCCGCGAAGTCCTGCACCATCATCGCCGCCCGCGCGCGCGCGACCAGCACGGCCGGGGTGTCGCCCGGGAGCTGTGAGGCGATCCGGGCGGCGGCGGCAGGCTGACCGGAGTCGAGCAGCAGCCAGACGCGCTCGGGCGTCGCGGCATTCGCGGGCAGCGCCGCCAGCAGCGCGAGGTGTGCCCGGAGCTGCGCCGCCACCGGCGCGAACACACCGGTGTCCGGAAGTGCAACGCGGGCGGCGATCGATCGTGTGGCAGCTCCCGCGGGCATTGCAACAACGGCAACGAGTGCGAACGACATTGTGGCGAGGATGGAACGGCGGTGCGGGCGAATTGCCATGCCGGTGTGGGTCGCGCCGAACAAGAAGGCCTCCGAAAGAGAGGGAATCCGCGGACCAGCCGGTCGCGGTGGTCCCATTGGTAACGCTTTCCGATCTTCCTGACAACCGCCCTCCCCAATGGCCCGAACCCGACCCCAGCAAGGTGTCAAGTCCCCGTGACGCTCTCACATCAATCCTTGACGGCAACCCCGCGACTGCCGATGCTTCACGGGTACTGTCCGACTGGGAGGAATCATTGGTGCGCACGAGGCGGGGACCATTGTCCCGATCCATCGCAGTGTTCGCGGCCATGGCTGTTCTGTGGTTTGCGCACCTGTGCGCCCTGAATGGGGAGTCGTTTGCGGCTCCGGCCGACCACTCCGCGCCCACCACCTCGCAGGCCCACTCCTCGGGCGGTCCGGTTGCAGAACCGAACGCGGACGCGGACTGTGACGACTGCGAGGGCCGTGACCAAAAGAGCTGCCCCGGCAGCAGTGTTTGCTGCTCGACCTGGGCGACCGCCTCACGGCTGAACCTATTGGGCCCGGCTCCTGAGAACGGACCATCCCGGCTCGCGCAACTGTTCCTCAGCCCGGGTGGTTGCGAGCCGATCCGGCTTCAGCGCTCGCCCCGCCTGATCGTCGACGCCGAATCACCCCCCGCCTCCCCGGCGGTGCTGGGCCCGGTCCGGGACCGGGCGCCCCCCACGTTGTAAGTAGCGAACCCCTCGAACATCTCTCACACCGAGGATCGGGTCCGACCTGCATGGGTCGGGACCGTCGAGTTCATTACTTCTTAACGTTGGGGAGGAATCATGTTTGCTCGCACGTCGCTCCTGTTGTCCGTTGTCGCCGTAGTGCTCATCGCCACGGGTTGTGCCAAGAAGCAGGACACATCCGTCGCCCAGGCCCCACCCGCCGAACAGGCCACCCACGGTTCCGCCTCCGAAGCCGGCGAGGGCGAGTCGATCTCGACCGAGGGCTCGGTGTCGGACCTCTTCGGACGCGTCCACGAGCAGGAGACCCAGCTTCAGCAGATCATTGCCGACGCGAAGCTCGCAGACGTGCACGAGAAGGCATTCGCGATCCGGGACCTGGTGACGGCCGCGGCTGCAAAGGCGACCGGCCTGACCGCGGCCCAGAAAACCGCGCTCGACGGCCACGTCGACGAAGTGGGCTCGCTGGCGGGTGAACTCGACGAGGCCGGCGATTCGGGCAACCTGGCAAAGACCAAGACTCTGTTCGCGGGACTCCAGACACACCTGCGCGCCACGGAGGCGATGCTCAAGCTCAACGCCCGTTGATGAACGCCAAACGTCCGATGCTGATTCGCCCTGCTTGGTGGCTTGTGTCTTCGGTCGTCCTGGCCTGCGCGATTGCCGGTTCGAGTCACGCCGAGACCCTGACGCGAGCGGAGGCCATCGATCGCGCGCTCGAGCATTCGGAGGAACTCAGTGGCATGCGCGCGACCGGGCGGTTGGCCGACCGGCTCCGTGACATCGCTCCGTATCCGACCAACCCGGTGGTCTCGTTGGAGGTGGAGGGCGCCGGGTCGCCCTTCTCATCGCGCGATTACACGCGGCGACTCTCGATCGAGCAGGAGCTCGATCTTCGCGGCGAGAGGAGTGCAAGGCGGCAGGTCGGCCGGGCGACCGCGGGGTTCGTTCAGCGCGACTTGACGGCCCGGGAACAGGAGATCGCGGCTTCAGTCGACGCTGCGGTCGGGCGCTGGCTGGTCGCGCGGCGGAGCCTCGCCCTCCTGCAACCCCTCGCGGGGCGCGCGAGAACTCTCGAGTCCAGCGCAGAGTCGGCGCGCAAGCGCGAGACGGTGACGGCGTTTGCCGCCCGGCTGTTGCGCAACGAGGCGGTGGTGCTCGATGCCGAGGTGGTCATGGCGCAGGAGGAGGAGAGCCGGTCCTCCGCGGAAGTGCGCGTCTGGTTGGGAATGAGCGCGAGCGACTCACTCCAGTTCGTCGACGACCTGGGCGATGCGAGCTGGAGTTGCCCGCCGGAAGCGGCCCTCGTCCTGGCTCAACGGACGCGCGGTGACCTGGCTCGCGCTGCGGCGGCGGAATCGCTCTTCTCCACTCGCGTGCGCCTCGAGCGCCGACTCGGGGGCGTCAACCCCACCATCGGGATCTCGGCGGCCAGCGAGCGCCTCTACTTCGATTCCGTTCCCCTCGCCGGTGGCGGCACAGCCGGACCCATCCAGGATCGCACCACCCTGATCGGAATTCATGCGAGCATTCCGCTCCCCTTGACGCAACGCAATCAGGGGGCGGTCGCCGAAGCCGAGGTCGACCTCGAGCGCGCCCGGGCGGAACGGACCGGACTCGCCGCATCCGTGGCTCAAGAAGTGACCGGTGGATGTGCGGCGCTCGAGCGCGCCGAAGCGCGGCGATCGCTGCTGAGCGGGGCCGCCGAGGATGCCGGAAAGGACCTGCGCCTGATCGAGGATGCCTACCGCGGTGGGCGGATTCCGCTCGAGGACTATCTGACCCTCCGCGATCGGCTCGTCCGGGTGCAACGCGATTACCTGGAAGCCACTGCCGCAGTCGAGGACGCTCGTGCCCGCCTGGTCCGCGCGACCGGCACGCGCCGCGATCTGCTCACCCGTTTCCTGCGCACCGAGGAACGATGACCATGCCGAAGGAACATTTGACCGTGGCGCGCCCGATCTCCTGGCGAGGGGTGTTGCCGACTCTGCTTGCAGCTCTCGGACTCGCTATCTCACCTACGTTGAGCCACGCCCACGCGGGGCACGATGATGCGCCCACCCCGCTGATGGTGACGGACCCGAATCTCGTGGTCCGATCCGTCACCGACGACCACTACGAAGTTGTGCTGAAGTATCGCAGCGTCCCGGGAACTGCGCCGACGACCCTGCAGGTCTTCGTCAGCGACTTCGCCACCAATGCACCAGTGGAGCATGCCCGCGTCACGATTCGGACCACGAGCCCGACGCAGATCTCAGTGGAGGCGCTCGCGGACCAGCCCGGCGTCTATGGAGCCGACCTGGTCGGTGCCGGACCCGGCGACTACACCATGATTCTCGACATCGAGGGTGTCTCCAGGGCCGAGTTCGCACTCTCCGGGCTGCCCCTGGGCAAGGCACCCACCACGGCTACGAGCCATCCACCCGTCTCGAACACACGACGCACACCCACATTCGTGTTCATCCTCCTGGGCCTGGCTGTCGTGATCGTGATCGGCGCACTCGTTGCCTGGTCGCGCCGGCGGGCGAACCGACGGGAAGTCCGCAATGTTCAGGCCGCGCTCCTCGTGGCCACGGGTTTGCTCCTGTGGCACGCGCAGGGCGCGGCGCATGCGGGGCACGACCAGGCACCGGCCACCGGTGGTGCCGGGCCCCGGTTCGTGCCCAAGGAGTCGCAGTTCCTCCTTGGCGTGCGCACGGCGCTGGTGCGGCAGGAGCCGCTGCACGAGCAATTGACGGCGATCGGGCACGTGGTGCCGGAGAGCGGCGCCCTCGCGGCAGTCTCCGC
>JBDTYW010000243.1:0-4229 GCA_040005445.1 Candidatus Eiseniibacteriota bacterium | reverse complement strand
AGCCCGGCCGCGAGGAGCGCCCGCTGGATCCGCCCCGCGCGGCGTCGCGCCAAACCAGGTTCGAGGATCGAGAACTTCATCACTTCCTCCGGACTCCATACGGCCATGTGTCTCGAAGCGCCCCGCCGATCAGGGCGCCGCCACCGCGCGCGCGCCGGCCGGGACCGGGGCCGTGCGGGCGCGGGCCTGGAGCGCGAGCCGGCGCACGATGCCCAGCACCGCACCGAATAGCAGGATACCCATCCCGATCCAGACCAGCCCGATCAGCGGCTTGGTCGAGATCTCGACGGCCAGCACCTCCGGATTGACCGGAGCCACGCCGCCTGCGCCCACGGGCGCCTCGACCAGGAATTGCGCCGTGCCCGTGTTCGGGTTCAACGTGCCGAGCGAGATCGCGCCGCCGCCCGGCAGGTCGGCCGGGAGCTTCGTCATTCCGTACTTCGGCTCGACCCTGATCCCCGGCCGGACGACCGCCGCCGAGGCGCCCGATCCGACGCGGACCCGCGCCCGGATCGTGAACCCGTTCGGGTCGCCCATGACGCCCTCGCGCTCGAAGTCCTCGAACGTGAGCGGCATGCCCGAGGCACTTCCGCTCTCGCCCTTGGCCAGCGTCGTGCTGCCGCCCTCCTCGGGCGTCTTGAGCTCGATCGGGGAGATGTACACGTCGTGGCTCCAGAAGCGCTCGACATGCGGGTTGCGCATCACGCCCTGGTTGAACTCGCTGAAGTAGAGTACTGGCTGGGCCTCGAACGAGCGGCCCTCCCCCGTCACGGCGATCGCGAGCTTGTCCTTGCCGTCGGGCTGGGGCAGCACGCCGTCGTAGCGCATGCTGAAGCCGATTGCCTCGACCGTCTTGCCCTTGGGCAACGAGACCTGTCGGTCGCGACCGAACGTGGAGTACGAGAGCACGCCCACCAGCAGCACGGCGAGCCCGAGGTGCGAGACATAGCCCGCCGCGTACGGCAGGCCGCGCTGCGCGGCCTTGAGCGTGATCGTCAGGTTCGACAATAGCGCGAACCCCGCGCCGAACACGAGCGCGAGCAGCATCGGCGCGCGCATGCCGAACGCGAACGCCGCGCCCGCCACGACCACTCCGAATACCAGCGAGGGCATGGCTTGCTGCAGCAGGCGGCCCGGGGCCTCCTGCCGCCAGCGCACCATCGGGCCGATCGCGACCAGCAGGCAGACCAGGAGCCCGAGCGGCCCGTTGACCGCGTTGTAGTACGCCGTCTGCACGTTGCCGGCCGTGCCCGTGAACAATTTCGACAGGAGCGGCGCGGAGGTGCCGGCCATGGTCAGGATCGCCATCAGGCAGAACGTCAGCATCCCGAGCCAGAGCGCGAACTCGCGCGACCAGGCGGCGAGCTGGGCCGTCGGACGGGAGAACGTGGAACTGCGCAGAGCCCACATGCCGTACCCCACGACCGCAAACACGCCGAGGAACGTCAGCAGGTAGCCCGAGAGCCCGAGGTCGACGAACGAGTGGACCGAGAAGTCCGCGAGCACGCCCGAGCGCGTGAGGAACGAGCCGTAGAGCACGAACAGGTAGGACGTGATCCCGAGGAACAGGGTGGTCCGCCCGAGCGCGCCGGTGGCACGCTGGACGAGCAGCCCGTGCAGCAGCGCGATGTTGAACAGCCAGGGCACGAGCGACGCGTTCTCGACCGGGTCCCAGCCCCAGAAGCCGCCCCAGCCGAGCACCTTGTACGCCCACAGCCCGCCCATCGTGAAGCCGGTCCCGAGAATGACCGTCGACAGCAGCACGAACGGCGGCGCGGTCTTGATCCACGCGGCCTCGTCGCGATGCACGAGCGTGGACAGCGCGAGCGCGAACGGCAGGATGAGCGACGAGTAGCCGAGAAACAGCGTCGGCGGGTGGATCGTCATCCAATAGTCCTGCAGCAGCGGGTTGAGCCCCGCGCCGTCGAGCGCGGCCTTGGGCAGGAGACGGAACGGGCTCTGCGCGGTCAGGATGAGCAGCAGGAACACCGGCGCCCAGTTCGCGAAGAACACGGCGGTCGGCGCGATGCGGCTCCGGACGCGGAACAGGAGCGCCGACAGCAACGTGCTCCACAGCGCCCACAGGAGGAATGTGCCCTCCTGCCCGCCCCAGAACGCCGCGAACACGTAACGCGTCTCCATCGCGCGCGAGGAGTAGTTCGCGATGTAGGCGTAGCGGAAGTCGTGGCTCAGGAACAGGTGCACCAGCCACGCCGCGAGCGTCAACAGGCCGGCGACCTGGAGGCCGTAGAGCACGCGGGTCGGCTGCGCCAGGCGGGTCTTGCCCTGGCCCCACAGCAGGGCGCAGGCGCTCGCGCCGAGCGCGCACACGAGCGTCACCCAGGTGAGCGCGATGCCGAAGTTCAGGGGGACGCCGTGCACCTCAGTAGCCCCCGCTCGTCGGCACCGGGGCCGAGGCCGGCGTCGCCGCCGGAGCGGCGGAGCGTGCAGGGCCCGAAGCCGCTGCCTGGTTCGCCTCCGCCTGGTACTTGGACGGGCACTTCACCAGCAACTGGTCCGCGGTGAACTTGCCGTCCTGGTAGGTGCCGATCGCGACCACGCTCGTGGCCTGCTCGAAGTTGACCGGCTTCACTCCTTTGTACACGACCTCCATGACCTCGTTCTTGTCGTCCTTGAGCGCGAACACGAGCTGGGTGCGGTCGGCGTCATAGCGCACGGCGGCGGGATCGGCGAGCACGCCGTTGACCTGCACGCTGCCGCCCGAGCGCTTCGCCTCGGAGAACGAGATGTAAGGGGTCAGCGACTTCTTGAACGCCGTCACGCCGAATCCGATCGACGCGAGGACGAGCAGCAGTCCGATCAGCAGTCTTGGTCTCATCGTTTTTCGAGCTCCCGCACCTTGCGATCCAAGCGCATGAGGTAGTAGAACACCGCGCCCCATACCACGAGCGCCACGATCATCACGACCCAGTCGGCGGCAATGCGCTCGCCGACGGTTCGCCCGAGGATTTCGTTCACGCGGGCAGATCCTTTCCGGTTCCGGTCCACTCGCCGTCCGCGCGCAAGGCGGCGAGCCGGATCCTGACGTCCAGAGCATAGACCCAGAAGAACAGCACCGTAAAGCCGACCAGGGAGGCCAGGAACACCTGGAACATCCGGGGGTGCATCTCCAGCTTCCCGCTGGTGTTGACGATCGGATCGGGGTGGAGCGTGAAGAACAGCCGCGGCACGACGAAGATCAGGAGCGGCGTCACTGCCGCCGCGAACAGCCCGTAGACCGCGGCCAGGCGCGCGCGCCGTGCCGGCTCCGGCGTCGCCGACCGCAGCGTCAGGTACGCGGCGTAGATCAGAAGAAGGAAGAAGATACTGGTCTGGCGCGGGTCCCAATTCCAGTACGCGCCCCACATTCCCTTCGAGAAGATCGCGCCCGACACCGTCGCGAGCGCGCAGAACAGGAGGCCGAGCGAGGCGGCGGACGCGGCGCGGGCATCGTCCGCCAGGCTCCTGGTCCTCAGGTAGCGCGCCGACTGCCAGCCGCAGACCAGGAACGCGACCACGGTGACCCATGCCACCGGGATGTGCCAGTAGATGATGCGCGTCTGCTCGTAGAGCTTTTTCGCCAGCGGCGCATACAGGAACGCCGCCACGGTCACGATGCTCATGTACACGAACAGGCCCCAGCGCCAGACCATGACGTCCCTTTCAGTCCTCGAGCACGTGCTCGGAGAGCACGAGTCCCATCGCCAGCAGGATGCCCGCGTAGGCCGCGAGGATCCGCACCTCGGTCCCCGGAATGCCCGGATCGACCAGCGCGTGGCGCGTCCCCGTGACCGCCGCCATGACCACCGGCACGACCAGCGGGAACGCCAGCGCGGACACCAGCGCGCCGTGCGCCCTCGCCTGCGCCAGCAGCGCGGCCACCATCGTGATCGCCGCCGACAGGCCCACCGTCGCGAGCGCCAGCACGGCGAGGATGCCCGGCAGCGCGCGCAGCGACACGCCGAACAGCGCGAGGAACAACGGCACGACGACCGCCTCGGTCGCGGCCAGCAACACCAGGTTCACCGCCCACTTGCCGAGCAGGATCGCTCCCGGTGGCGCGAGCAGGCGCAGCGTGAACCAGGTGCGCCGCTCGACTTCCCGCACGAACGCCTGCGCCAACCCGGCCGAGGCCGAGAACAGGAGCACCGTCCACAGGAACGCCGCCAGCAATTCGGCCCGGCCGCCGAACGGCCCGACCGCGTAGCTGACGATCGCGAGCGTCGCGA
>JBDTYW010000242.1:0-4229 GCA_040005445.1 Candidatus Eiseniibacteriota bacterium | reverse complement strand
CTCGTACTCCACGGGCTCGCGGGACCGAAGGCCGCCGAGCACGCGGTTGACCGCCGCCAGGGTCGCATAGACCACCGACTGGGCCACATCCTGCTCCACCGTGCACGATCCCACCAGCGTCTTTTCGGAGCGCTGGGAGAGCAGTTTCACGGTGACCACCACCACTTCCTGGCGACCGAGCCGCACGAATTCGACCTCGTGCGGCGCAAGCATCACGTCCTCGCCCAGGTAGGGCGCGAGCGCGTTGAGCGTCGCGGTCGACAGCAACCGGTGCGCATTGTCCCGCGCCGAGGCGCCGGTCGCGTTGCCGAGGCGGGTCATCCCCTGCCACGACAGTTCGACTTCCGCCTGCGTGCGCAGCCCGGTGACGAACAGGTTCGCGGTCATGAAGCGCACGCGCGACCCCGACGCCGTGGGCGTCGACTCCGGGCGGGACACCCGGCTCTCCGCGGCCGGTGGAGGCGCCACGGGTTCGACCCGCCGACCCGCCGCTTCCGGCGGAGGCGGCAGGACCATGACCTTGGGCTCCGGGACCTCATCGGGCACCTGGAGCGCGACCGAGATCATGCGATGATCGATCGGCCGCTTCAAGAACGCTTTCAACGAGGTCTCGACGTCGCGCACGATGTTCTTGGGCGAGCGCGTCGACACCGCGACGATGTGAATCTCTTTGATGGCATCCCCGTCCGTGGTGATCGAAGCGGCCTTGACATCCCTGAGCTGGCAGAGAATCCGCTCAGCTTCGGCCACCCACGAGGCCGACAGTTCCGAGGACAGGAAACCAATCCTCCTTCCCGATCTTGCACGATGTTTGCAAACTTTCGAAATCGCAGGGAGTCTAGCACACCCGGCAAGGGCGGACAACCAGGCCCAAGCCCCAAGTTCAAGCGGGCCAAAGGGGTTCGGGCGGGCAGTACATGGTCTGCAGGACCTCGTCCACCCGCCGCGCAATGGTCTCGCGACGGGCCTCGCGCAGCAGCGCCGGCGAAAAGCCTTCGACCGCGATCGAAGCCAGGGCCGTGCCCACGACCATGGCGCGCCGGAACTGCATCGGGTGCGTGCCGCCGGTCGCATCGAGATACCCGAGGAATCCGCCGGCGAACGTGTCCCCCGCCCCGGTCGGATCGAGCGGGTTGTCGAGCGCATAGGCCGGCGTGAAGAAGCGGTCCTCGCGATCGAACAACGCCGCGCCGTGCTCGCTCTTCTTGATCACGAGGCGCTTCGCTCCCATGTCGTGGAGCTTGCGCGCTGCGCGCGGCAGCGACCAGTCGCCGGCGAGCAGCTTGACCTCTTCGTCGTTCAGCAGGACGACGTCGACCCGGCGCAGCAGTTCGACCAGCGCGTCGCGCTTGGACGAGATCCAGTAATTCATGGTGTCGAACACGGTCAGGCGCGGGTTCTCGACCTGCGACAGCACCTCGAGCTGGAGTTCCGGGTCGATGTTCGCCAGGAACACGGTCGAGCACTTGCGCTGCTCGGGCGTGAGCACGGGGTGGAAGGTCTCGAACACGTTGAGTTCAGTGGACAGTGTCTTGCGGCCCATCAGGTCATCGGTGTACTCCCCCGACCAGCGAAACGTCTTGCCGGGCTTGGTCTCGAGCCCCTCGAGGTGGACGCGGTCGATCTCGAGCATCGCCCGGTGCTTCGCGGGGAAGTCCTCGCCCACGACCGCCACCACGTGCACGTCCGTGAAGTGCCGGGCGGCAAGCGCGAAGTAGGCCGCCGAGCCGCCGAGCGTGTCCTCGGCGGATCCGCGGGGCGTGTAGATCGTATCGAGTGCGACCGAGCCCACCACGACGATGCTCAACGCTCCCCCTACATCCGCTCCGGGGCCGAGACCCCGAGCAAGGCCAGTCCGTTGGCGATCACCTGCTGCGTTCCGCGCGCCAGCAGGAGCCTCGCCCCCGAGAGTTCGGCATTGTCCGTGACCACCCGGTGCTGGTGGTAGAACTGGTGGAATGCGCCGGCGACCTGCGCCAGGTAGGTCGGGATGCGCTGCGGTTCCTGCGCCTCGGCCGCGCCCCTGACCGTGTCCGGAAACTGGGCGAGCAGCCGCATCAGCTCCCGCTCCTCCGCCTCGACCAGCAGCGCCGCCGCGGACGCCCGCGCCGCGCCGGTCCCGGGCGGAACCAGGCCCTTCTCGGCCGCCACCCGCACCAGGCTCGCAATGCGGGCGTGCGCGTACTGGACGTAGTAGCACGGGTTGTCGTTCGACTGCTCGCGCGCCAGGTCGAGATCGAAGTCGAGATGCGCCGAGGTCGAGCGCATCAGGAAGAAGTACTTCGCCGCGTCCGGACCGACGTCCTCGAGCAGGTCGGTGAGCGTGATGAACTCACCGGCGCGCTTGGACATCTTGACGAGCTCGCCCTTCGACAGCAAGCGCACGAACTGCACGATCGTGACCTCGAAGAATGCCTTCGGCAGGCCGAGCGCCTCGAGCGCGGCGGAGACCCGGGCGATGTGCCCGTGATGGTCCGGCCCCCACAGGTCGAGCGCGCGCCCGTAGCCGCGCGCCGCCTTGTCGCGATGATAGGCGATGTCGGCCAGGTAGTACGAGGGCTCGCCGTTCTGCCGCACGAGCACGCGGTCCTTCTCGTCGCCGAACGCACTCGAGCGGAACCACGTCGCGCCGTCCTGCTCGTAGACGTGACCGCGCTCCCTGAGGTCCAGGAGCGCGCGCTCGAGCGCCCCCGCCGCGTGCAGCGCCGACTCCCGGTACCAGTGATCGAACGTCACGCCGTATGCTGCCAGGTCCTTCTGCTGGCTCGCGAGCATGCGCTCGAGCGCGAAGCCGCGGAACCAGTGGGCATCGGAGGCGGCGAGCGCCGCCCGGCCCTCGGCCTCGGGGACGTCCGCCGCGAGCTCGGCAATGTAGGCGCCCTGGTAGCCATCCTCGGGGAAGGCCAAAGGCTCCCCGATGCGCTCCCGGAAGCGCGCGGCCACGGACGCGCCGAGCAGGTCGACCTGCCGTCCGGCGTCGTTGACGTAGAACTCGGCGTCGGCGGGCGTACCGGCGGCGCGATAGAGCCGCACGAGCGCGGCGCCCACGGCGCCCGCGCGCGCGTTCACGACGTTCATCGGCCCGGTCGGGTTCGCGCTCACGAACTCGACGAGGACCGGGGCCCCGCCCGTGGCGGGCCACGTCCCGTAGTCCGCGGCGCGCTCCACGACCTCGAGCAGCTCGCGGCGAAGCGCGTCGGTGGACAGGCGGAAGTTGACGAAGCCCGGGCCGGCGATCGAGGTGGACTCGATCAGGTCGCTGCCTGCGGGCAGCGCGGCGAGCAGCGCCTCAGCGACGTCGCGCGGCGGCCGGCCGACCTTCTTCGCGAGCACGAGCGCGATGTTCGAGGCATAGTCGCCGTGGTCCGCCTGGCGCGGGACTTCGAGCGGCACGCCCTCGTCCACGCTCCAGCCGTTCACCTTCAGCGCCTCGGTCAGCGCCTCACGCAGGGCGGGAGTCAGCAATCTCGATCTTCCGCGCGTCGCCCCACAGGCGCTCGAGCAGGTAGTACTCGCGGGTCCGCTCGTGGAACACGTGGACGACGACGTCGATGTAGTCGAGCAGCATCCACTGCCGGCCTTCGCGTCCCTCGATGTGCCAGGGCTTGAGGCCCTTCGCCTCGCGCAGGCTGTCCTCGATGTGATCGGCGATCGCCTTGACCTGCACCTCGGACGCCGCCGAGACGATCACGAAGTAGTCGCTCACGGCCGCGAGCTCGCGCAGGTCGAGCAGTACGGGATCGCTCGCCTTCTTCTCGAGGGCGAGGCGGACGGCATCCTGGGCGAGCGCCAGGCCGTCCCCGGAGCGCGGGGGGCGGGGGGTCACGATGCTCAACTGAGCCGCGCGATGGCGTAGGAGACGGATGCGTCGAGCGCGTCCTTGATCGGCGAGGCCGGCTCGGGCGCGAGCGCGCGGCGGGCCTTCTTCGCGTAGTTCTGCGCGCGGTCGGTGGCGTAGGCGATCGAGCCGTTGCGCTCGAGGATGCCGACCAGCTCGGTCCACTCGGCGGGGTCGAGTCGCTTCTTCTCGATCAACGCGGCGACGCGTTTGCCGTCCTTTCCGCCGGTGGTGAGCGCGTGGATCAACGGCAGGGTGATCTTGCCGCTTTCGAGGTCGCCGCCCACGCCCTTGCCGGTCGACGCGGGATCGCCCACGAAGTCGAACAGGTCGTCAGTGATCTGGAATGCCATGCCCACGTGGTCTCCGAAATCCCGGAAGCGCTTGACGC
>JBDTYW010000241.1:0-4238 GCA_040005445.1 Candidatus Eiseniibacteriota bacterium | reverse complement strand
ACGATGTTGCCGGCGACGCGGATGACGAACAGGTCCCCGAGGCCCTGGTCGAACACCAGCTCGGCGGGCACGCGCGAGTCCGAGCAACCGAGCACGATGGCGAACGGCTCCTGCGAGTTCGCCAGGTCGGCCCGCCGCGACGAATCGAGCAGCGCGTTGGCATCCCGCCGGCCTTCGGCGAACCGGCGGTTGCCCTCCTGCAGCCGGGCGAGCGCCTCGCGCGCCGGGATCACGCGCCCGCCTCCGCCGGCACCGGCCGGCGCAGCGCGGCCCGCACCGGGCTCGCGTCGCCGCCCCGGATCCGCAGCGGCAGCGCGCACAACTCGTACGCTCCCGGGGCGACGTGCGCGAGTTCGAGGCCCTCGAGCACCGCGAGTCCCCCGCCGAACAACGCGCGGTGCGCGGCGAGGTCCTTCGACGCCGGTGGATCGACCGAAAAGGTGTCGATGCCCACGAGCCGGAGACCCGCGCGCTGCGCAAGCCAGGCCGCGGCCTCGGGCGTGAAGTGCGGAAAGTTCTCCGGGAAGTGATCGAGCGCGCGCTCGAGCGTGCGGAACAGCACGCGCTCGGCGTCCACGAATTCGCCTGCGCGCGCCAGGAGTGCGGCCGCCTCGATCGCCCCGAGCGGCGAGCGCGCGATCTCCGCCCGCCAGTCGAGCACGATGCACGGGCCCCAGTACGCCGCCAGGTCGAGCCCGGCGGCATCGGCCGGCCCCGCGCCGACGTGCAGCGGCGCATCCGCATGCGCGCCCGTGTGCGGCGACATCGTGATGCGCGACACCGTGACCGCGTCGCCCGATTCCGGGCTCCAGGCCACGTCGAGTTCGAACGGGGTGTCGCCCGGCCACACCACGGAGTCCGACCCGATCGCGGGCGAGATGTCGAGCACCGCGCCGCTCATGACGCGAGCCCGTCCACGACGTCCTTGAGCTCGGCCAGGCCGCGCTCGACGTCGTCGTCGCTGTTGTAGAAGTGGGGGCCGAAGCGCACGCCCACCCCCGGCCGCCAATCGCACAGCACGTCGCGGCGATCGAGCTCCCGCTGCACGCGCCCGGGCTCGGGCACGCCGAGCGACACCGAACCGCCTCGGCGCGCGCCGTCGAGCGGCGAGTTCACGGCCCAGCCCTCGGCGAGCGCGAACTCGACGATGCGCGCGGTCAGGCGCTTCGACTTGGCGCGGATCGTCTCGACGCCGATCTCACGCACGATCTCGTAGCCCGCGCGCGCGGCATAGAGGCACGGGATGTGGGGCGTTCCGTTGAGCAGGCGCAGGCCGTCGTCGCGGTAGCGCATCGGTCCCGGGTCGAAGCCGAACGGCTCGGGGTGGGCGACCCAGCCCGTCAGGCGCGGCTCGAGCGTCGCCAGCCGGTCCGGACGCGTGTACAGAAAGCCCGCTCCCGGGCCGCCGCACAGGTACTTCACCGAGCCGCCGACCACGAAGTCCATGCCCAGCGCGGTCACGTCGAGCGGCACGGCACCCACCCACTGGTAGGCGTCCACCATCACGGGCGCGCCGACCGCATGCGCCTTCGCGATCACCGGCGCGAGATCGACGATCGCGGCGCTGCGGAAGATCACGCCCGAAATCGCGACCATCGCCGTGCGTTCGTCGATCGCGTCGGCGATGCGCTGGGCGTCCATCGTGAGCCCATCGGCCGAAGGCACGCGCTCGACCACGGCGCCCCGATCGGAAAGGCCCTCGTACAGGTAGAGCATCGAGGGAAAATCCAGCTCGCTGCACACGAGCCGGTTGCGCGCTCCCCGAAAGTCGATCGCCGAGAGCACGATCGCCTGCGCCATCGTGACGTTCGGGTGCATGGTCACCGATCCCGGCGGCGCTCCCATCACGGCTGCCAGCTCGTTGCCCACCTCGATCGGGAGCATCCACCACGCGTCCTCCCACGACCGGATGCCGCGCTCGTCCCAACGGTCGAGGTACTCGGCGACGCGGGCGCGGGCCCGGCGTGGCATGGCGCCGAGCGAGTGGGCAATCAGGTGGGTGGTGCGCGTGGCGAGCGGGAACTCCTCCCGCCACGTCGCCAGCGGGTCGGCGGCGATCGTGGCCATGGCTCAGGTCTCCGTGGCGGAGGAGGGATCCTCGCCGATGTGGTTGCGGTACGCGTCGGGCGAGTTGATGTTGATGCGCACCGCCGGGTCCTGGGCGTCGACGAAGCGACGGCGCTCGGCGTGCGCCACGATGAAGTCGGCGAGCGTCTCCTCGGCGGGCGCCGCGAGCGCGACGTCGCCGAGGCGCAGCACGAGCGCGCGCGAGAGCAGGATCGGGTGGCCCGCCTCGCCCTGGTGGGCGGCGATCACCACGTCGTCGAGCTCGGGCTGGTAGGCGCGCACGACCCGCCCGTAGGTCTCGGTCTCGATCAGCGGCATGTCGACGAGGCAGACCAGCGCGCCCTCGAGATCGCGCAGCTTGCGCGCGAGCGCGCGCGCGCCGGCGCGCACCGACGAGAACATGCCCTCCTTGTAGCCGCGATGCTGGACGGGCTGCGCGCGACCGAAGTCCACGGTGTCCTTGATGAGCTGCCCCTTCGCGCCGAGCACGACCACGATCGCGTCGATCTCCTCGATCGTATCGAGCTGGTCCAGGATGTGCTCGAGAAAACTGGTCTCGCCGATCTTGAGCAGCGGCTTCGCCGAACCCATGCGGTCGGAGATGCCGGCGGCCAGGACGATCGCGCCGTGGCTCAAGCGCGCTCCGCCGGGTTTACGGCGACCCGGGCGCCCTCGGCGCGCACGCGCTTGGCGCGCACCGGGACCCCATCGTCGAGCGCGATGCCGCGCCGCCAGGCGACGAGTTCGGCCACGATCGAGAGCGCGATCTCCTCGGGCGTGACCGCGCCGATCTGGACGCCGAGCGGCGCCTTGAGCCGTGCCAGGTCGGCCGCGTCCACGCCCTGCGCGCTGAGCCGCATGACGAACTTGTTGCGCTTCGCCTCCGATCCGACGAGGCCGCAGAAGCCCGCGCGCGAGCCCACGAGCGCGCGCACGAGCGCCTGGTCGAGCGGGTGGTGATGAGTGACCACGACGACCGCGGTGCGCTCATCGAGCGCGAGCTCGGCCACCGCCGCCTCGGGATCGTCGCACGTCACCGCCTGGGCGGCGGGAAAGCGCGCCCGGTCGGCCCACGCCTCGCGCTCGTCCACCACCACGGTCTCGAACCCGACCGCCGCCGCGAACTCGACGAGCGGTTTCGCGATGTGGCCTGCGCCCAGCACGATCAGCCGGTCCGGCAGCGCGAGGCGCTCGAGGAACACGCTCATCACGCCGCCGCAGCACATGCCGAGATCGCGCGACAGGTTGAGCTCGAGCAGGCGCGACGCCTCGCCCGCGGTCAGGAGGTCGCGGGCGGCTCTGAGCACGGCGTGCTCGAAGGCCCCGCCGCCGACCGTCCCGGCGACCTGCCCGTCGGAGAGCAGGAGGAGCTTCGCACCCGCGTCCTGCGGCGCCGAGCCGACCGATTGCACGACGGTCGCAAGCACGGCGGGCAGCCGCGCCGCGCGGGCGGCCGCGATTGCCTGGTACACGTCGACGGGAAGTTCCATGGGCGGCCTCCTCAGGCTCCGGCCGGCACGAGCGCGGGCGGTCCGAGCGGGAGTCCGAGCGCCTGCGCGAACGCGCGCCGCACCAGGACCGGGACCATCTCGTGGCGCCACTCGGGATCGATCGGAATGTTGGTCAGCGGGCGGCACTGCTTGAACGCGATCGCCCCGACCTCGTCGAACAGCTCGCGCGTGGGCATGTTCCCCGAGACGAGCGCGCTCACGCCCGAGACCTCGCGCGGCTTCGCGCCGAGCGCGCCGACGACGACGCGCGCCGAAGTCAGCGCTCCGTCCTCGCCACGCGTCCCCGAGATCGCGACCGCGAGGATCGGGAAGTCGATCGCGGCGCGCGGCCGCAGCTTCTGGTAGCCGGCGAAGGCGCCGGGCGCGGGCACCGGCAGGCGCACCTCGGTCAGGATCTCGTCCGCCAGGGCGACGGTGTTCTTGCGCCCCTCGCCGAGGAACCAGTGGTCGAGCCCGACCACCCGCTCGCCGCGCGCGGCGCTCTTGAGGACGATCTCGCCGCCAAGCGCGCCGAGTATCGGCGCCGAGTCCGAGGACACGGCCGCGACGCAGCGCGTGCCGCCCGGGACGACATGGCAGACGGTGCCCGTTCGCTTCAGGCAATAGCCGAGCGCGGTGCGCCAGTGCTCGGTCTGATTGTAGTAGGTGCAGCGCGTGTCG